>NZ_JAPZSR010000336.1:0-57466 GCF_027531875.1 Microcystis sp. LE19-84.1B
CTGTTTCAATGTCAATGATGACCATCTTGCCAATGTTTTCTTCAACTTCCACCTCTTGGCGGATTCTGCTTTCGTACAGTTTCTCTGCACGTTGAGCAACTTCTTCACGGCTTAAAAGGATTGCTTGCATATACTAACTCCCGATGGCGATTTGACTTCTGGAGACCTCTCTATAATATCTCATACTAAATCCGTTGAGTAAGGCACAGAAAACGGGTTTCTCCGAGAAACCCGTTTTCTGCTCATGCAAGAGGCAAAAGGCAAAGGGGAATAAATAATCAGTTTTCAATAACCGGATTTAGTATAAATGTGCATGGTGCGTTCCCCAAAAATCTATTAGTGGAGCAGTAGGAGCCACATTAGGGAACTCACCCTACAGCGATCGCTGTAATTTCTGTCCAAGGGCAAAGTTAGCCTGCTTTTGGGGCAGGGATTAGCGCAAAGGTGGTGTTATACTCAGACAAAGTGCAGAAAGTCAAAATCCGTAACTTTCTTGAATCCATGCTGACAACTACTCAATTTGCGCCCCTACTAAAGCAATTGTCTTACTCCGATAAGCTCTTATTACTTAACTTTCTTGTAGCCGA
Source organism: Microcystis sp. LE19-84.1B (assembly GCF_027531875.1). Lineage (NCBI taxonomy): Bacteria > Bacillati > Cyanobacteriota > Cyanophyceae > Chroococcales > Microcystaceae > Microcystis > Microcystis sp. LE19-84.1B. Next base: position 588 of record NZ_JAPZSR010000336.1, read on the forward strand.
GTTGCTCAAGGATTCTGGTATTGTACCGATGTCTATTCAAGATGATCTCTCTAGACAAGGTTTACATGACTCTTTTGAGGCTGCCGCCATTCTTGCTCAAGCATTAAAAGAGAAACAAGAATTGACTCATGGCTAATAAGGTAAGATTTGCTTTCACTGAGGTAGATCCCAGTCTTGGTGCATTAAGTGCGCTTCCTTATTTACCATTGACATTAACTTATCAAAGTCAATCCTTGAATGTTTCGGGTCTCTTGGATACTGGTTCTAGTGTTAATGTGTTGCCTTATGAAATGGGTTTAGCTTTAGGTGCAGTCTGGGAAAACCAAAGGCTATCTCTGCCATTAGGAGGTAATTTAGCTAGATTTGAAGCTCGTGCATTGGTTGTTAAAGCTACTGTTGAGCAATTCCCCACCGTAGATTTAGCCTTTGCTTGGACACAAGATAAATATGCGCCGCTAATACTAGGACAGATGAACTTCTTTCTTGCCTTTGATGTCTGTTTTTACAGATACGATTTAGCATTCGAGATTAGTCAAAAATAGTTTGACTAGAGAAAAAAGAGGTGTGTTAGATTTCATTAACACACTCTACCAGAGCGGCGATGGATGAACTAGAACATTGCCGCTTCATCGACTTGTTAGCTGGCTTCTGCTTAGAGTGTAAGTTTGCGGAGAAATCATGCGTATAGTAACTGATTATTAATACTATCAACAGTCAAAGTGTTAACTAAAATACCAACCCGTTGCACGACCTCGTAGGCAGTTTTCTGAGGGACAACAATAATTCCACAATGTTCTCTGCCTTCCTCTATGAATTGAAGATGCAATCGTTCAAAATCAACCCGGTTGTGGGTTACAAGGCATCTACCTAAAGAAGCTGCAAATTCTAATTGTTCGCTGTCAGTTTTGCCTAAAGTTGACTGCTCAGGAACAGTGGTGACATCTAAACCACGAGAACGCAGAAGTGTTGCAACTAACGCCGACATATCTTCGTCCATGTAAAGGGAAGCAAATATGCTCATAGCTCACCCAAAGCCGCCTTTACAGAAGGATGCACCAACTCATCGGGGACTTGGTTACGCTCAATGTACTCGTTAATTTCCGCTTGATGATCCAAATAAAAACTCAAGGCATCGAACACTTGTGCTAAGGTCAAATGAGGTAAATGAGTTGGAATTTCCTCTGGCATCACACCTAATCGCCACAGACCTACGATTGCGCGAATGGATGTGCGAGTGCCTTCAATAATTGGCTCTCCACCTAAAATCTCATTGTTTCTGGTGACATAACGTGAAAGAGTGATAATCGTCATGGAATTAAGTCTCTTAGGGAAATCGCTGATTCTATTTTAGTAAGGGACAGACATGACTTGATCATGGCATCTAGTGGCTAGAGGAATCGTAGGCTAGATGTTTTTTCGGCAACCTAACCTAAGACTCTGATGGAAACTACGCGGTAAAGAAATCTAATTTTCATAAATGTTCCTCTCGACACTGACTTAGTTTCGGTCTTGCGGTCTAACGGTTAGGTCACTTAGATTTCTGGAGTAGAAAATGATAGAGATTGCATCAAGCGAAAGGAATAAAAAGAACCCGACCTTCATATTCTTCAGGTTCACTACAACAAATAAATAGTTCTAAATCATCAAGAATCTTACCAATGGGTGCTTTTGAGATCACCTCAACAACTCCAGTCATAGGTAGTCCTTGATTGACACGATTGTAGGCATACATCGTAATAGTGGCTACATCATGGGTGAGCAGGATGCGTCCCTCATTAGCTGCCCATTCTAAAATATCTGGATCGTCAGTGTTCATCAGTCCTACATCTTGGACGCGAATTATATCTAATTCAGGTAAACGCCTCACCAGTCCACGCAAGATGGCTCCATTAAAATTTTCGTCAGTTAGAAGGCGCACTTTGCCTCGACTCTCCTTTTGACTGATAACGAGCAAGCAAGCGCTGTCTTAAATCGACTAAGTTGTGTTTTTGAGTTAGTTGTTGTCTTAGTTGTTGAGCTTGTTGGTCGCGTTGTTCCAAATAACTGTCAATTTCCTGACGGTGATTTAAATAATAAGCAATGGCACTGTATATATCTTCCAAACGAAGAACTGAAAACTGAATAGCGATTTCTTCAGGAGTGGAGCCGTTGTGGTATGAGGCAAGTATGCTATCGAGAGTCACTCGGCTCGAACCTATACGGATACCTCCCGCTTCATCCCAACGAAAAGGAGGAGAAGTTACTTGGAATTTGGCTGGGGTGTTGCGAAGGACTTCATCAATATCTCTGACGTTGTTGGTTGCCATATCCTCTTCTGCCTGAGCGATGAGGGGAGCTAATTTTCCCGATGCTAGGTCCGCTTCAATTTGTCTATCCCACATCTCATCAAGATAGTCTTGAAGCCAGTTTGCCAGAGCGCGGACTTCACTCTCTGGCAGTTGCTTAATAGCCGACTCAACTTCTGAGTGATTAGTCATATAACAGGTCAAATTTGAAGATCACAGCCATTTTATCGCTAATTAGGGTTTGCTGGATAAATCTAAAAACCTTTTCTGCAAATCTTAGGACAGATGAATTTTTTTCTTGCCTTTGATGTTTGTTTTTACAGATACGACTTAGCATTCGAGATTAGTCAAAAATAGTTTGACTAGAGAAAAAAGAGGTGTGTTAGATTTCATTAACACACTCTACCAGAGCGGCTACGCTGCCTTCTTCAAATACTTGAAACGTGAGTTGATAGACTTCCATTCGTGATAAAATCAGAGGATTTTAGATTTTATCTCCGAGATAGAATATGAGGGCTTGACTGCAAATCGCAACATTTTTAGTGCTGATGATTGAGCTGCCTGATTCAAGAAGTTATCTCGATCAGTACGACCAGACTTTTGATGAGTCTTATCGTCTAGTTCGATAACAGCTTCAACTGTTAAGTCTTCTAGATTACATAAAACAAAATCAAAATGTTTCGCTGAAATTTTATTGAAAGCACGCTGCCAATGACTTTTGTTTAAACCATTTTCAGGGGTAAGAACATCGGCAACACGAACCTTGCTAAAAATGATGAACTCATCCCCTACTGCCTGCTTTAGAGCATGATAGAACTTAATTTCAGATGGAGTTAGTAATGTTCCACGAATTTGATAAGAGTATTTTTGCTTTGATACATCGGAACCTTTACTAGCAACAAAGTGAGGACTAATAAAAACAATAATAGTTAAAGTAAGTGCCGTTATGACAATTAATAGAATTAGCCATCCCATAATTTTCTTTCTTCCATCTCAATTATAAATAAGTCTAACCATTGATTATACAGAAACCTTCTGTATAACACTTCTGAGAGTAACGATATGGGTCAACTTTCAGCATATCACCCCATTTGGGCGTGATCGCCAGAACTTTTCCCTATATCACGCCCAAAAGCGTATTAGCCAGATTAAACAAACTCTTTTAAGTAGATTCCTAACAACAAGCTGAAATAAAATAGACTTTTCGGGAAGTCTAGGACTAATTGCTTCAGTTCACCCCACAATTACCTAATTTTCGGGGAAAAAGTGCCTAAAATTTCCCCCTTGATCGCTCTTATGTTCGGCACTTTTTCAGGGCAAAAAAATCTAAAAATCTTAGCCAACAATGTTTTTAGATTTATGCAACCAACCCTAAGTTAAATTTCGAGTTGATCGATTAAATCGCGCATGATTTTGGCCGAATTATGTAACTGTTGGGTTTCTCTGGGACTGAGAGCAAGATTCAGGGTTTTTATGACTCCTTTCTCGTTAACCACCGAGGGAATACTTAAACACACATCTTTGAGACCGTATTGACCATCGAGGAGAGTGCTAATAGTGAGAATTCTTTCTTGGGAACGTAAAATCGCTTTAACGATATCCGTGGTAGCTAAACCGATCGCATAGCTAGTATAACCCTTGCGTTTGATAATTTCATAGGCGGCGTTTTTAACCTGAAGAAAAATTTCTGTTAAGCTTTCTTGGTCAGTTGCGCTTAAATCCTGCCAATCTCCTTCGAGTAACCTTGCTCCTCCGATATTAGCCGAACTCCAGACAGCAAGCTCACTATCCCCGTGTTCACCGATAATATAAGCGTGGACGTTACGCGCATCTACATGGAGTTGGGTGGATAAAAGAGAGCGTAAACGGGCAGAATCTAGCACCGTACCCGAACCAATCACCCTAGAAGGCGGAAAATGGGTTATTTTCAGGGTAATATAGGTCATGATATCGACGGGATTACTCACCACCAAAATTAAAGCACTGGGGCAGTAAACAGCCACATCCGCAAGAATACGGCGAAAAATCGCCACATTTCGTCCAAGGAGATGTAATCGGGTTTCTCCCTCTTTTTGGGCGGCCCCAGCAGTAATAATCACCACATCGGCATTTTGTCCCACATCGGCCACGGTTCCCATTTTCAAGTCCGTGGGTTCAATAAAAGGCATTCCGTGCCTTAAATCCATCACTTCCCCCTCGACTTTATCGGTGGCGATATCCTGGAGAATTAATTCATCAAAACAGTCTTGAATTAACATCGAGTAAGCGCAGGCCATCCCCACCTGACCAACACCGATAATTACCCCCTTGCGAGGACGCAGAGGAGCGGGTTTTTCAGCGTAGGGATTGGGAGTAAATATTTTATCTAGCATAGATTTTTGCAGTTACTGGCTCGGTAAGCTCATTTTAAGGGGGAATGGTTAATATCAGGTAAAAGGAGACTATAAAGAGATTTTGAGGACGTTACCGGCAATTTTTTTCCGGTAAGTGGTCGGACAAATTCCTTGTCTTTATTCCCTGACCTCTAGTTTAAGAGAATTGAGGGCCGCTGACAGCTTCAGGCTATATCCTGAAATTAGGAATAAGGTAACACTAGGAGGCGAACCGATGATCTATCACATCACCACGGAAAGAGGTTGGCGAATAGCTCGTGAAATGGGGGAATATCGGGCGCATTCCCTAAAAAATGAGGGATTTATCCATTGTTCCACCTTAGAACAAATTCCGAAAGTTGTCGCCGCTTTTTATCAAAATCAGCCAGATTTGCTGGTTTTAGCCATTTCTCCTGAACAATTGCAGGCCCCGGTCAAATGGGAGCAGCCCCAGCATCCTAACCCAGAAAATGCCACTTTAGAGCTAGAAAAAGAGACCTTTCCCCATATTTACGGTGCTATCAACCTAGAATCGGTGGTTTTTGTCAAACCTTTACAGGAGTTGCTCAATTCCTAAGTAGGGATGCACAATTATTTGTAGGATGGGTTAGCGGTAGCGTAACATGATCGGGCGTTGGGTTTCATGCTTCAACCCAACCTACTTTCATCTAGAAAAAGAGACCTTTCCCCATATTTACGGTGCTATCAACCTAGAATCGGTAGTTTTTGTCAAACCCCTAGAGGAGTTGCTCAATTCCTAGAACTAAATCATCTAACTCTTGGTAATCGGGGAGAGTAGTATCGATGCTCAACCCGCGCCGAATCACGAGGCGATCCCACTGTGGTCGCGATAATAGCTCGCTAAAGTAGCGAGCCTTGAAAATTAACAAATTTGCCTCTAGACCCGTCTTAATGCGCCCTAAATGGGGCAATCCGAGCAGATTTGCTGGGGTGAGGGTGACACTATTTACCCAGTCAGCGTAGGGTGTATCGAGGTGAGCAATCCGCACCGCTTGGGTAAAGACTTCTAAACCATCGTGATCCCCAAAACCATAAAAGGGATCGCGACAGTTATCACTGGCAAAAGCAACCGGAATTCCCGCTTTTTTCATCTCTTTTATCTTAGTTGTCCCGCGCCAAAAGGGGGTTTTTTCCTCTTGACGATCCTGTAGGTAGAGATTGCACATCGGCAAGCTAACGATAGCAATGCCCGCATTTTTGACTAAATTTAGGGTTTCTTGGATTATTTCAGGGGATTGTACCGCTAAACTGCAACAGTGACCACAGATGATTTGTCCAGAAAATTGCTCTTTGATAGCAGTACGGGCGATCGCTGCTAAACAGGTAGAATCGGGGTCGCCGTTTTCATCTAGATGAAAATCGAGATTTAAGCCCCTTTCTTGGGCTAATTTGAAGGTAATATCAATTTGTGCCTGTAAATCAGGATTTGTGTAGGCTACTCCCCCTAATATGCCTCCAAATTCGGCAATTTTATCGGCTAAGGCCGCTCCCTCGGAGGTTTGATAGTAGTCAAGGGAAACTAGGGAAACCGCTTGCAGGGTGATTTTACCGGCCCATTGTCGTTGCAATTCTCCCAAAGCGGTTAAGCTAATCTGTGCCTGTTGACCAAAAGAGTCGATATGGGTGCGAATAGCGGCGGTTCCGTGGGCATAACTGCATTTAACGCCGAATTCCATGCGACGATACACATCCTCTAAGCGCCACTCCCGTCGGGAATCCTCTAGGACCATTTTTAAGGCACTGTCAAAAGTGCCATCATGGTTAGGACAACGCTGCCAACTATGACCTTTATCGAGATGGGTGTGCATATCGATAAAACAAGGCAAAATAATCTTTTTTTTGAGGTCGATGACGGGAATATTATCTTCGGGGGGGATGGTTGAGGTAATGCGATTAATGTTACCGTCATTAATTTCCAGATTAACTAAGGTTAATCCCTCGGAGGTTTGGGGAGAAAAACTCTCATTTTCTAGGAGGGAAATGGGAATATGGGCATTTTTGAGCCAGTAGCGCTCGCTTGAGGGAATCATAAGACCTCTGGTAAAAATCAAAAATTGTTGTGAGGGTTAGGAGTCGGTCGTCGGTGCATCTCACATTTGCAGGAATACCGACAATCAGCAATTATCAGTAACTCTTAGATGATTACAAATGTATCAGCAGCTGCGTGTAAGCATCCCACCGAAAAACTAATGCGCTCCGGGGTTTGGGGGGTTCTACCCCCCAAAAGCTTGGATTGAGTGATAAAATCGGAAGTAATGCCCAATCTTAGCCGAAAGTTTCCTCGTAAAAACTCCAATTGGTAGATTGACAAAAATGAGATGCAGCCTCGGTCGTCGGTCGTCAGGAGAATTAAAAATGAATAATAAGGGACTTGCGCTTTGATAATGTACCTTTTGGGCGAACGCAGTTCGCCCCTACATTGTGGACAAAATCCGTTACTGTAGGGGCGCAAAGCTTGCGCCCTCCGATCGATTGGGATATTATTCCCACGCAAGTCCCTAATCAATTAAGGGGTATTAAGTAAGGAGTGTTAAATGGCATTAACAGTGCTATCTTTTACCTGATTAATGTTTACTGATAAACCGGCAGACGCGGCTTTAATTCCCAGCCATAAACTGCTAAAAATTCCTTTAATTTATCGGGGTGTAAATGAAGGTAATCGGGATTAACTTCATCGATAGGGCCAATACCGCCTAAATCCCGCGCTCCTGCCGCTAAACAATCCAAGAGAAAAAGAGGATCGGGTACTAGATTCGGGGGAATTTGAATGACAATATCTGGGGGCAAAATTTCCCTAGCTTGTCTAACTAGAGCGGGTAATTTTTGCAGATCAAAAGGATTATTTTGCCACTGTTCTCTTTTACCCGGATTGTAGGGTTGTAGGATTACTTCTTGAATATGTCCCCAACGTTGATGAATAGTGGCAATAGTTTCTAAGGTCACTAAGCGATCGCATTCTGTTTCACCAATTCCTAATAATAACCCCGTGGTAAAAGGAATTGCTAGTTCTCCCGCCCATTGTAACTGTTCTAAGCGCAGGGATGGCACTTTACTGGGAGCCTGACGATGGACAGTATTTAATAAATTCACCGTCATTTGTTCTAACATTATGCCCATAGATAGATTGACATTTTTCAGGTTTTCCATCTCAGCAAAAGTTAAAATCCCCGCATTGGTATGGGGATAAAAACCCATATTTAAAGCCAATTCTCCCAAATTATAAATATGCCGAAACCATAACTCTCGATTGGCTGCTAAAGGATGAACTTCGCCGCTAAGAATTAAAATTTCCGTAATTTCCGAACCCTGCAAAGCAGTTAAAATCTCTTTGGCTTTTTCCAAACTTAACCAGCCATCAGTGCCTAAATCCCTGCGAAAATTACAATAACTGCAACGATTGAAACACTCGTAGGTAGGTACAAGGGTATGAGAGGGACTATAGGTGACAATTCTTGACATTTTTTTCGGGATTGCAGTTCATTACGAGCATTCAAGGGCGAGAAAATTTGCTATCGTGGGGAGAATTGCTGTTTTATTCACCTAAAAACGCTCTCCCTTTTCGTTTCCTCCTATGATTTTCGATCCTGCCAGTCTTCCCTCCCATCGTCAAACGATTCGTCCGATTAGTGCCACGGCTCTGCACGGAATTGTATTTCAAGATGACAAATTAATCGCCATCGACGCAAAAAACGGCTATTTATACCAAATTGCCCTCGATACTGGTCATACAAGCGTACTTAATTCCCATCGCTGGCAGGAATTCGTCGGGACGACGGGATTGGCAATCGATGATCAAAATAACCTCTGGTTTACTACTCGCGAAAATCTCTACTGCTGCACTCTCGAAGATTTTACCCCGAAATTTTTCACCCGTCTTCCCTACACCGCTAACGGAGTCGCCGTAACTGGTAACACAATTTATGTCACTTGTCAACGTTCTGGACAAATCTTTATATTTGATCGCCAATCGGGACAGGAAATTACTCGTTTATACGCGCCGGGTATCGGCATCGAAAATATCACCATTCGCGGGGAAGAACTTTGGCTAACGGATACCCTAGAACAAACGGTTTACTGTCTTGATCGCGCCACGGGAGAACAGCTTTTTAGCATGATAACTCCTTTTGAATCACCGACGGGATTAGCATTTTATCGCGATGCTAACAGTGGCAAGGATATCCTATATGTAGCATATACTTTCCAAGAACCCTGTATCCGCGATAATCCCAATTCCGAACAGGTTCACGAACTTAGTTATCGTCCGCGTACTTTTGTCCATCCTCTATATTTTCACTACGATCCCGCTAAAAAATACGCCCTTTCTAACGGTTATCTGATTGAATTATCCTACGTCGAGGAATTAGAACCTCTCTATAATATCGAACTTAAAAATGTGGAATGGCGCATCGCTTTACCCTTAGAAACACCACGGCAAAAAATTCGCAGCGTCGAAGCGGTGGGATTGCCTTTTATTGAAGAAATTCAGGACGGGCAGCGGGTGGCAGTATTTAAGTTCGAGCAAATAACCAGCAAACAACGTCATATTTTTGGGTGGAAAGTAGTCTTAGAAGTATGGGGTATTAAATACCAAATTACTCCCCAAGATTGCGAAGATTTACCCCCCTTACCCGCCGATTTTCCCGATCGCTATTTGATCGATAATGATGATCTGGCCATGAATACAGAAATTATCCTCAATGCTGCCGAAGAAGCGATCGGTCGGGAAACCAATCTCCTCAGAAAAGTTTATAGTATTCGTAATTACGTCTATGATCAGCTTTCCTACGGTATCAAACCCAACATCGACACCCCTGATATTGCCCTGCGACGCGGAGTGGGTTCCTGTGGGGAATATGTGGGTTTATTATTGGCTTTGTGTCGTCTCAATGGTATTGCCTGTCGCACGGTAGGACGCTATAAATGCCCCCCCCATCCCCTCGAACGTAATTTACCCCTCGAACCGGATTACAATCACGTCTGGATGGAATTTTATCTGCCCTCTATCGGTTGGGTTCCCATGGAGTCCAATCCCGATGATATTTTTGAAGGCGGTCCCTATCCCAATCGTTTCTTTATGGGTTTAGCTTGGTATCACACGGAAATTGCCAAAGATATCCCCTTTGAACGAATGCTCAGTCAAGGACAACCGGTGTTAAAAACCCAAGTTCCCATCGGCGATTTAGCGATTAATCACGTTCAATTTATCATTCTTGAGGAATTAGCCCCAAAAGACTAGAATTCTGAGCCATCATCTAGGATGCCCATTTCTCTATCTCTTTCTTCTTTGAGTTCTTTGACCATTTGTAAACCCGCACCCACACAGAAGCCTAGGGCTGCCCCGGCACCGGCAAAATAACGTCCATAGATGATTTGATAGTGATGGGGATTTCTATAGTTGACTTGGCTGGGATTGCGTTCAATGCGGCTAATGCCATAACCGATACCAGCACCAACTAAAGCCGTTACTAGGCCTGAAAATAGAACTAGACGAAAGTTCATGATCTTATCTCCCGATGGACTCTGACTTTAGATTATCGCTGAAAATTAGTTAATGGCAAGCTATCGCAATAATTTGTTAAGTAGTCGTGTCAAATTAATTTCCCTTGAGATGTGTAATTAATTTTGCTTAGGTACTTATTAAGTAAATAAACTGGCATCAACCCGAAAATATGCCCCCAAAGACCTAGCTTCTGACTGATTGATGCTGCGTTGTCCATTAATTATTTGCTCCACCGCATCAGGGGAACCCAAAATAGTAATTAGCTCTGGATATTCTATCTCGTTAGCTTCTATCAGATGCTGTAAGGTTGCTAAAGGATTTCTATCAGGAATTGGATAATTATCCGCCTCGAATCTTTCGATCAAACTAATCAATAACTCCAGTAAAGCCTCCTCCTCTAAACTAAGTTCCGAGCGATGTTCTAACTCTTGGGCAATTGCGATCGCTCGCTCGTTTTCCACCTCTGTGGTGATTGCTTTTGGTTGATAGTGAGCGAGTAATTCTCCATAGGTTTTAGAATTAAAAGTAAGCATCATTTTTCCAATTTCCTTTATCGTACTCGGCATGGGTAAGAATGTATTTAATATAGATAGTCTGTCGGCTATAAACTATATCTACAATTAGACGAAAGTGATTTCCTTTAATGTTAAAAACAGTGAAATTACCAACAGATTCAGCACTTTTATAAGTGGCTTGCACATCGATTAGATTTTGCCATGCCGCTTTACTAGCGACTCTATACCAATCATAGAGAGACTCGCAGGAATTAGCATTAGTGATACAGAAATCGCGAAGTATTCGACGGCTAATTACCCGCATAATACAAATATACCTCTGGCAGTTTCTGTCAATAGCAATTATACCTCAATACCTAGACTAACTAAAGCCGGCGGGCTGATTGGCTCACACTTTACATTGCCTAAAATGGTAGCACTTGGGGCTAATGGGGACGTTTTTCCGCTTACCAGCTAAATTGAGAATATCAGGGGCATTGATGCCTAAAGGGAGAGAAAATGTATTAGGCTAAAAACTAAACTATTTTGGCCAGATTTCTTTGAAGACCTCCTCAGCCTACTTATTGGTTTTCCACGGTAGTCGCGATCCGCGTCCAGCCATGGCGGTGACGCAATTAGCAGCCTTGGTTCAGGAAAAAATTAGTCAACCTGCCGAAAGATTAGCGAGTAAATCGGAGTTTAGCCCATCTCTAGCGGTTCTAGAAGCAGATAATCGGGTATTAGTAGGGACTGCCGCCCTAGAATTAGCGATAACACCACTCCATCAACAAATAGAAGCTTTTGCCCAACAAGCACAAAGCCAAGGATGTAACCAGTTGCAGATTATCCCCCTGTTTCTCCTGTCGGGGGTTCACGTTAAAGAAGATATTCCCGCGGCCGTGGACAAAGTGCGATCGCCGATTAAGCTAGAGTTAAAGCCCCATTTAGGCAGTTATCAGGGCATAAAATCGCTGTTATCCCGACAATTTGCCGATTTAAGCCCCCAAAACCGCATTTTACTGTCCCACGGTAGTCGTCGCCCCGGGGGTAATCGGGAGGTGGAGAATCTAGCGGCGTTTTTTGGAGCAATTACAGCCTATTGGTCAATAGAACCGAGTTTACCCCAACAAATCGAGAGTTTAATCGCTCAAGGTAGCCAAAAAATCGCTATACTGCCCTATTTCCTCTTTGCTGGTGGAATTACGGATGCGATCAAAGCCCAAGTTTTTGAACTAGCACAAAAGCATCCAAATGTCAATATATTTTTAGGTAAATCTTTGGGAGCGACGGGGGAATTAGCCCAAATTATTGTTGAGGAAGGATGTAGATGAAGCGGGCAGCGATCGCTCTAGGCAGTAATTTAGGAGATTCAGCGACAATTTTAGGGCAAGCTTTAGGGGAATTAGAGCGAGTCAAAGGAATTAAACTAGAAGCTCATTCCCAATGGCATCAAACCGCAGCCATCGGGCCGCCTCAGCCCGATTATCTCAACGGTTGCGCCATTGTGCAAGTGGATTTATCGCCCCTAGATTTACTGCATAAATTATTAGAAATCGAGCAGTTATTCGGGAGAGTCCGACGGGAAAGATGGGGACCGCGTACCCTCGATTTAGACTTAATATTTTATGAGGACCTGATCTTAGAAACGCCCGAATTACAGATACCCCATCCCCGCTGCCGAGAACGGGCCTTTGTGCTGCTTCCCCTGGCAGAAATTGCCCCCGATTGGCGAGATCCCGTAACCGGAAAAACTATCCTTCAGCTATTGGGCCAATTGGGATTGGCGGAGTAGGATGTTAGGTGTTAAGGTTTTAGGGTTTTAGTTGAAATTCCCCCATCTCTCCTGCTCCCCACGTCCCCACGTCCCCACGTCCCCACTTCCCCACGTCCCCACGTCCCCACGTCCCCACTTCCCCACGTCCCCACTTCCCCACTACCCCACTTCCCCACTTCCCCATCTCCCCTAACCCCAGATAACCGCGTCTCAGTTACCGCCCCGAAACTCTACAATAAAGGCAGCAGCGTTAATAAACAGTAAAGAAAATCAACCGTGACCAAGACCCCATCCCTCGAGGAAACTCATTACAATCAGGCTAAAGCTAGTTTACAACAGGCCTTAACTTGGTATGCCAGTTTTCGCCGTCATTGGAATTATCCCCCCGATCCCCAACTTCAGTCCGCCGTTAAACAGGATTTGCAGTCCTTAAAATCGGCCTTAGATAAACTGGATGAAACAGTGATTCGGGTGGCGGCCTTCGGGTTAGTCAGTCGCGGTAAATCCTCGGTGGTAAACGCTTTAGTCGGTCAAAAAGTCCTGGCAACCGGCCCCCTGCACGGGGTGACACGCTGGCCGCGATCGGTGCGTTGGACACCAGCCACGGGTAAAATTCAGATAGAATTAATCGATACCCCTGGATTGGATGAGATTGAAGGGGAAGCGCGGGCGAATATGGCCAGAGAAGTCGCTAAAAGTGCCGATTTGATTTTATTTATCGTTGCGGGGGATATTACCCGCACCGAATACGAGGCCTTAGGAGAATTGCGCCAGGCGAAAAAACCGATTATTTTGGTGTTTAATAAGATTGATCTCTATCCAGAAGCCGATCGCCGTCAGATTTTTCAGCAGTTACAGAGATTAGGAACCAATCGGGACGAAAAAACGTTAGAAGATTTGTTAACTAGCGATGAGATAGTTATGGTAGCCGCCGAACCGCAACCGATTCCCGTCCGGGTGGAATACCCCGATGGGCGCGTGGTGACTGAGTGGGAAACCCCTCCCCCCCAAATTGAGGAGCTGCAAGATAAACTCTTAACGATTTTAAATCGGGAAGGGCGATCGCTGCTGGCCTTAAATGCTTTAGTACAAGGACAAGAAGCGGAGGAAAATATCGCCAGAAAAACCCTAGAACTGCGGGACAGTCAAGCGGAGGAAATTATCTGGCAATACGCGAAATATAAGGCTTTAGCGATTGCGGCCAATCCGATCGCTATTTTAGACCTCCTAGGGGCTTCAATCGTCGATTTAACTCTAGTTCGGGCTTTAGCTCGTTTGTACGGCCTGCCAATTACCAGTCACCAAGCCGGTCAACTCTGGCGGACTCTACTTTTGAGCAGTGGGGGGTTGCTGGTGGGGGAAATCCTCAGCACTGTGATTATCGGTTTGGGCAAAACGGCAGCGGCAGCGGCGAGTATTTTTGAAAATCCCACCTCTTTAACTCTCTACGGTAGCACCGCCCTCCTACAGGGAGGAATTGCTGCTTATGGAACCTATATCATCGGGAAAGCCGCTAAAATCTATCTAGAACGCGGTTGTAGTTGGGGGGCATCTGGACCGAGTACGGTGATTAATCAAATTCTCGCCCAAGTTCATCCGCAAACTATCTTATATCGTTTACGTCTAGAGCTAGAACAGTGATTTTAAAGTAAAAAGGAAAAAGGAAACAGGAAAAAAGGCAACAGTGATCAATTAAATATGGTTCTTCGTTACTTGGTCTGGTTTGAGCGGATGGCATAAATCGACTAAATTGTTATCTGGCAAGAGAGTTAATTGATTAGTTCGTTCTAGAGCGAAAACAATTGACAAAAATCGCAGTAATGTCTTTCTCTATAATGGTTTCATCCCTTATCAACCCGTCCATTGCCTAACACGAACCACTGACGACCGACTCCTAATGACCGACTCCTAATTTTAGAAACTTAATTTTTGACAACGACCACTAGCTAGAAATATTGAGAGAAAATCATGTCTGCTGCCCATAAGTCCTATATTCCCGTTCCCGTTTCTCGCCAAAAAAGCCAACCGACTCAACGTCGTCCCCAGTTGCGGGTAACTTCCCCCAACCCCACTACTAAACCAGTTACTCAATCCTCCCCGACTCCCACCGTCAAACCGACGACTAAATCAGTGGTGAGAGTTCCCGTGACCCCGACACAAAAACAATTAGCCTCGCGTCAATTACGTTCCCTTTGCCTCCTAGAAAGAATAGTGGCTGTGATTACTTTTTGTCTGTTGGGTTCGACTCTGGGAATATATGCTTGGACGGTATATATTCCCAAGGTTTGGGACAAAGAATTTGGTAAACTGGAAACACTGCAACGTCACGAGCGCAATCTTTTGGCCACCAATGAAACTCTTAAACATCAACTAGCTCAACAAGCAGAAAAACCCGAAACTGGCTTAACTCATCCCCAACCCTTCCAAACTATCTTTTTACAGCGTAAATCTGCTCCTAACCTGAAACCAGAACCCACTTCTCAACCCCAATCTACCGTCAATTCTCGACCCAGAAGTGCCTATTAAAAGTTATCGGTTAGCAGTTATCAGTTATCAGTGGGTAAGTTAACAGTTAGCAGTTATCAGTTATCAGTTAAGTGGGGAGGCACAATTATGTGTAGGATGGGTTAGCGGTAGCGTAACCCATGCGGCCGTTGGGTTTCATGCTTCAACCCAACCTACGTTCATCTTATATTTAATTCCACCCACCCACTTATCAGTTATCAGATGTGAGTTTTTAAGTGTGCAGTATTAAATAGAAGTTTCCTACTGTCTGTTTACTGATCACTGTTTACTGTTTACTGATCACTGATTACTGATTACTGTTTACTGATCACTGATCACTGAAAGATACTGCTCATGACTGACACAAAAAGACCCAGATTTAGAGGTAAAGAAACTCGATCGCCCTCGGGCAGGATCCGGGACAGAAAGTCCTATTTAACCGCCAAAAAACGGCAACAACAGTTAAAAAAAATGCCTGTGAGTAACGGGCGATTGGTGGCGGTGTGGTTGGTTTTAGTCATGGGTATTTTGGGTTTAGCTTGGCGATTGTACCAGTTACAAATAGTACAAGCGCAGGAATTGCAAAAAAGAGCCAGACAACAGCAAACTACCAGTATTAGACCCTATATTCCCCGGCGGGCGATCGTCGATAGTAATGGTAATGTTTTGGCGACCGATCGCTTGATTTATACTCTTTATGTACACCCAAAACTGTTTGCTATTCCCCCAGCAGAAGTGGCTGATAAATTAGCTCCTTTATTAAATATTCCTACTAATCAACTGATGCAAAGATTTAAAGAAAAAGAAACAGGAATTCGTTTAGCCAATCAATTAACCGAATCCGTGGCTAGGGGCTTAAAACAATTATCTCTTGACGGTGTAGAATTAGAGGAAAAATACGCTCGTTATTATCCCCAAGACGATGTGGCAGCCGACGTGATTGGCTATGTAGATAAAGAACATCGTGGTCAAGCAGGATTAGAACGAGGTTCCAGTCAGTTATTAGAAAGAGATCCCTTTTCTGTCAATACAAGACGCATGGGAGACGGGCGAATTTTACCAGCTTTTGTTCCCGATGGTATCTTTCAATTTGATGAATTACAGTTAGAAGTAACCCTCGATTTAAAACTACAAAGAGCCGCCCGCACGGCCCTACGAGAACAGCTAAAAAAATTTAATGCTAAACGGGGAGCGGTCATCGTCATGGACTCCCTTGATGGTTCTCTTTTAGCCCTAGTTTGTGAGCCAACTTTTAACCCCAATGAATACTACAAAGCCAATGTGGCTCTATTTAAAAATTGGACTGTAGCCGATCAGTACGAACCGGGGTCAACTTTTAAACCAATTATTATCGCCCTGGCCATGAAAGCAGGGGCAGTTCAAGCTAGTACAGTAGTCAATGATCCGGGGGCAATTACTGTCGGTCCCTGGACCATTAAAAATGCCTCTAAACAGGGTTATGGGGCGCTAGATATGGCCCGAGTTCTGCAAACCTCTAGTAACGTGGCCATGGTGCAAATTGCCCAAAAAATGGGGCGAGTTGATTTCTATAAAAGTTTATTAGGATTGGACATAAATCAAAGGGTTGGTGTAGATTTACCCGGAGAAGTGTCAGGATATCTCAAACCCGAACAACAATTTCTGGATAATGCCATTGAATCGGCCACCGCTTCTTTTGGTCAAGGTTTATCCCTAACGCCTTTAAAATTAGTACAATTGCACGGTGCGCTGGCCAATGGTGGTACCCTAGTGACTCCCCATGTGATCAAAGGATTAGCCGACGACCGCGGCCGTTTGCATTGGCAGCCCGATTATCCCAGCAAAAAAGTCTTTTCTCCCACCGTAGCCCGGCAAGTGGTGGAAATGATGGAAACCGTCGTCAGCAAGGGGACGGGGGTAGCAGCCCAAATCCCCGGTTATCGCATCGGGGGTAAAACGGGAACCGCACAAAAAGCTAGTCCGACGGGGGGTTATCTACCTAACGCCAAAATTACCAGTTTTGTGGCGATTTTACCAATCGAATCGCCCCGTTATGTGGTTTTGGTGGTGGTGGATGAACCCAAGGGTGCCAATACTTTTGGCTCCACTGTGGCCGCTCCGGTGGCCAAAACGGTGATGAATACGCTCATTTCCCTCAAGGGTATCCCCCCCACATCCAAGGTCGCTCCGGCGGGTTCTGCGACCAATAAACCCCCGCGGCACGATTAATTTAAGTCTTTTTGCAAGAGGTTTTATCTAACAAAGCACAGAGAAATATTATGGGGCTGTCATTCCCATTTCGATCCATACTTCTATCAAATCTCGTATAACTGCTGTAACCATCTCAAAAAATTGGCTGATTGGGGATGGGATTGATTAAGTATTCTTTGTTTGACTGCATCGTGAAGTTGTTTCCCCGGCGGATCTTGCCAAGCTAAATAGGTATGAATATTAGCCTTATCTAGATGATAATCCCTATAGGTTGCCCCTTGTTGTTTTGCCTCTATCACCTTGTTTTGTGTATATTGCCAAAGATTATTATCGGGAACTAAATAGGCTAAAAAAGTCTCTAACATCCCTCTAGATTGATTATCGGGCATCATCCACACACCGAATTTTAACCCCGATTCTAGAGTTATAATTAATCCCTCTGCTGGTAAATTTTGAGGTAAATTAGGGATATTTGGTAAACAGGCATTATATAAACTTTGCCAACGATTATCAGGTTCTTCGTCTGCATCCATAATAATTCCTAAATGAGTTAGTCCGTTAGGAGTTTTTAGTTGTGCAGAGATGTATTTAGGTTTTAGTAAATTTTCAACACCATCACAATTTATGATATTCAATGGTTCTTCCCCTCTATTCCAAGTAACTCCATTTGCTGCCATTAATTGGGGAATAACTCTCAATTCCTCCGCACCTTCCACTAATAACTTTTTTGTCTCTATTTTAGGCATTGTTACCGCACCTCAAGATTACTTGTAGCGGCAATAACAATTTCTTCTGGATCAAAGATTACAGATTGGCTGGGAGCATCTCATTTATGCAAGTGAGTAATTATACTTATCCCCAAAACTGGTTTCTAGCAAGGCTTTCAAAATAGCTTGACATAAAAACCTGATTTAGGGGTTACAAAGGTGAGATGCTCCCGATTGGCTTTTTTCCCTATCTATCCTTTGAATAGTAATCTCGTTATCGGTAATTTTTTCTTCGGTAATTAATTCGCCTAAACTTTGCCAACAATCGCGGCTGTGAGTGGTGGCAAATACCTGAATATTGAGTTTTTTTGCGGTTTCCCAGACTACTTTCCACATATCAGTCATGACAGTAAAATGCAATCCGCTATCAATTTCATCAACTAATAAAATTCCATTTTCAAGATTAACCATCGCTAAAACTAATCCTAACATTCGCCAAAATCCATCACCTAAACTGCCAATAGGTATAGGTTGATCATGATTTTTAATTTTGATTAAAAACCCACCTCTAACACCTAGGTTATTTGAAGTTGAATACTTGCCAGAACCAATACTAGCTATCCTTTCAATTTTTGGCTCAATAATTTTCAAAGATTCAATAATTAAATCTTCTAAAGGAGAGAGAACAATGTTGTCAAAAAGTGCTGCCATATCAGAACTTGTTAGAGAAAATGGTGTTAAGAACTTCAATTCAATTTTATTATCAATACCTATTTTATGGGAAATTCTGCTTAAACTAGCCATTCTTCTTGTGGAATCTCTGGCAAGAGTACCGTTGGCAAGAAGTTCCAGTTCAATAGGTTTTTGTGATTGACTCCATCTAATACTTAAAAGAAGTTTATTCCATTCCTCATCGTCGAAAATATTATCATTATTTAAATCATCATTTTTGTCTGAAAATGGAGATAGTTGTATAGGAATACTTTTAACAGAAATAGTAACACTTTCCTGATGTGATTCCCTAGAACCAATGATGATAATTTCCTGACTTGGGAGGATTTCATGCCCAGGAAATAAATGACAAATTTCAAAAACTTTAGTGCGACCAGCTAACTTATTTTCCAACCAAGCGAACTCGCCTCTATAGCTAATAGTTTCAAGAAATATATCTAGATTATTTTGAACATATAAAAACTGAATCGCTTCTAAAATAGAAGTTTTGCCGCTATTATTTTTACCCACTAAGAGATTAATTTGACCAAGATTGGTCATCTCAAAATTTTGAAAACCGCGAAAGCCTTCAATTTTTAGGGATTGTAACATGAGTGATTACCCCAGATTTTTAGTTATTAAATCTAGTTTATCTCAACCCCAGTAGCCAAGACCACCGACGAGACTAGATAGCGCAGACTCACCTTACCATATCGTCAGGTATTATTTTTAATGGAAATGGGTTTATCGGTGTTTCTGATGTGACAACTCCCGAACCCACATCAACTTTAGGCCTCCTGTCTCTAGGAATACTCGGTGCTGGTGCAACCATAAAACGCCAAGTAAAACGCAATCATTCTATCGAAAAAGAAACCACAAAAATAGGTTAAATCGCCCGTTAACTGGTGTTATCGCTCTTCGATCGCTTTGCGTTCGCCGAAAAAAGTACAAGGGTTTTGAGTCTCTCGGAGCGATTTCTCAACGTTTGTTCCTGGCACTTTTTTGGAAAAAAAGCTCAAAACCCTTTTCTAGCAGAGCTTACATTTGTATTCAGCAAGCTCTAATTAAACGATTGACCGAATATTAAAATAAATCCCCATGGGAACCAGAGCGCACTAAAAAAAGATGGGTGTCTGTGATTTTATAAATTAAAAGCCAGTCTGGTTCTAGGTGACAATCCCTATATCCATTCCAGTTTCCCATCAAAGCGTGATCTTTGTATTTAGGTTCTAGTTCTTGCTTTTGAAGTAATTTATCAATGACATTTTTCAGTTTGGTCATATCTTTTCCCCGTTTTTGCAGTCGTTTAATATCTTTCTTAAAGCGATTTTCAAAAATGGGTAATAACATTAAATTCCTAGCTGCTGATACAGTTCAACTTGATCTTGGCAAACAGTTAAGTTTTTTTGCTCTTCAATATTCTGAATAGCTTGTTGAGTTTCTTCGTTAAAATCACTTATGTTATAAGTCCCTTCTGCAATTCGTCGTTCTTTTTCCGCTTCTTCTAAAAATTCAGCTAGGTGTTTTTTTAGATAGGTTGCCAGGCTATCTTGTTGTTCTTCAGAAAGCAGTGCAATCTGCTCGAAAGTTTCTTGAATTAATTTAGTCATCTGTATTGTACTCCGAAGTTCGGTTTTTGAGGAAAAAAATCAAGATAAGTAGGTAGGCGTTAAAAATTATCAGACACCCCCGTTATCAAGGGTAGGGTTGATTCATGAATCAACCCTACCTTATCAAGGGGATATCCCCCCGCCTATCGGCACCCCCCTTATCAAGGGGGGCAGGGGGGATCGAACCTAAAATCCATTTTTAATTTAATTATAACCAGCTACTTATAAATACTGCCCTAACACACCAAAAAAAAGTTTTTGATGTGTTACCCTTGCTCAACCCACTGTTTATAACAAAGCCATTTCTCCCACCACTTCCAAGCGGGTATAACTGCCGATTTTGAGGAATTTTTCCGAGAGAGATTCGGCCACATTGGGAGTAATCCAGCCTAACTGTTTAAGAATTTGCAAAGCGGCCGCATATTTAGCCCGTTTGGAACCATCTAAAGCTTTTATTGCTAATCCTAAACCCTCACCGACGCGCCCGATACATTGAATCCCTTCGGCCCCGGCTTTACTGACGATTTCCCCTTGGCTAATCTGCATTAATTCCGTATCAAAAGCCCCTTCTCCTGCTACCATGCGGGGATGATAGGTCATAGCTCGGACGATTCTTTCTAAGTCTAAACGGTTGCCAGAGGCTAATTGGGCGTAGAGATGGGCCATTTGCCCCAACTGCATTGAATAGGTGGGCGCACCGCAGTCATCGTGGGCGCTGATTAATTCATCCCCCGGCATTCCCAATAATTCGGCAATTTTGCTTAAAATTAGCTTCTGTATCGGACTAGAACGCCGCAGATAGGTATTTAATGGCCAGCCGCGCTGTTGACACACCGCTAACATCCCGGCGTGTTTACCAGAACAATTGTACTGCAAGCGACTGGGTTTACCGGACGGGAGGGGACATTGCAGGGCGTTGGGATCGATATCGGCGCGCCAGAGAATATTAAAGACTTGACGGGCCTGTTCCACTGTGCCTTGGTGAGAACTACAGATAATGGCTAGATCCTTATCGTTGAGATCGTAGCGTTCGAGGGTGCCGGTACTGATGACAGCCAGTGCTTGAAAAGGTTTTAGGGCCGAACGAATAAAGGCGCTAGTTTCGGCGCTGCCGGCGGTGGATAATACCCTGCCGCGGTCATCGCAAATAGCGGCCTCGACATTATGGACCGATTCAATGATACCTTCCCGGAGGAGATGAATTTCTAAGCGGTGGGTTGGTGAACGTTTTACCCTATTCATTCAGATTGGTTGCAGTTAGTGAGTGAAAAATAGCCAGAAAAGACCACTGATAGCGATAATTGCCCCTAGAATCAGGGCGGTTTTTTGTAAACGCTGGAGAATGGGCTGGATTTGATAGGAGACGATTAAACGATCGCGGGTTAAAATAGCGGCGGTTTTTGTCCAGATTTGGCCATCATACCAGCCGGACTCCTCATAAAATACTTTCTCTGATTGCAAGCGGTCATAGACGTAGATCCAGCCTAGATACAAGCGCAATAACACCAATCCTACCAAAATTGTCGAGCCAAAAATCCCCGCACAGAAGAAGAGAAAAGGGGCTTTTTTGAGGGGAAAACTAGCAGCGGCAATCGGTCCGACAATTAACCATGTCCATAACCATAACCAGAGAATTTTTTTTGTATAAGAGGCTACATCTAGCGTCGCCCAACGGAAAAACCAAGATTCTTTTAATTGTTCGTACTCGTTAACCGGTTGCTGTTCTTCCGGGACGGGACAGAAATCAAGGGAGGATTTCATGGATTCTACTCCTCTAAATGGTCGCTAGGCAGAGGAATACGTTGGGCATGACCCCAAAAAGCTTCTAAATTATAAAATTCTCGCTCTTTTGGTAAAAAGATATGGACAATGATATCGCCATAATCCATCAGGATCCAGCTACCTTCGCTTTTTCCTTCCACTTGTCGGGGGGATTGTTGCCATTCTAGTTCCATGGCACCTTCGATCGCATCCTCGATCGCTCGCACTTGGGTGGTAGAATAGCCGGTAATAATCAGAAAATAATCGGTCAAATAACAGATATCGGCGACCTTCAGGATGGCGATGTCCCCCGCTTTCTTGTCCTCGGCAGCGGTAACAATTGTCTCCAGAAATTTTTCGGTCTTGAGATTTTCGGCGACAGGGGTAATAATTCCAGTGGGATTGGTCATTCAGGTTGTGGTTATCCTTTGACTGAGGTGGTTTTAAGCGAGTCTTGAGATTATGTTAATCAATGGGTTTAGTTTTTGTTGGTTGTTCTTTAACAATTTGTAACGCCCAGTTGCGGGTTAGCACGGTGCGGGGATGAATGGGACAATGGCTACTTAAAAGATATTTTAGGGAATAATCGCAGGTTTGTTGAACGCTTTTATGGAGATTTTGATAGCTGAGTTGTCTTAGGGCGTTTAATTCGGGTGTATCGCCGCGATTGGGTTCCAAGGCATCGGCAATAAAGACTATACAGCTAAGATCGCTCATATTGGGTTGACCGAGGGTATGATTGCGAATCGCTTCGAGAATTTCCTCATCGGTAACGTTAAATTCTTTTTGGGCGACAATTGCACTCACGTCGGCGTGGAGTAAGTGGGGATGGGATAAACAGATATTATCCACCTCTATTCCCGCCGATTCTGCCATTTTTAGCAGTTTTTTGGGCTTGAAAAATTTAGCGAGATCGTGTAGCAGCCCCGCTTGCCCTGCTTGGACGGGATCGAGATCGTGATGACGAGCTAAATCAATACACATGGTCTCTACACCGAGAATATGTCGCAGACGGTGTTCGTTGACGTTTTCTTTTAACCAGTCGATAACTTGCTGTCGCATCTTTTTTTTGCCCTTGTGGAACCCCAAAACGATTGTAACAATTACTATACAATTTTGCCTATCGCTCCCGGGTTCGATCTTTACCAATCATCCTCGCGACTAGCTTCTAAAACTTCTTCTTGCTGCCAATCATCCTGAAAAGGTTGTACCACTTTACCGATCGCATCGGCCACAAAAGACTTAATAAATTCTTCCTTGCGACTAAGTTGAAATTGTCTTTGCACCACTTCCGTCATACCACCATCACCCCAGTCTTGATCATGACGGAAATATTCAATAAAACTTTTACCAGCAATGCGGGTTAAATAGGCGGCACTGACCCCTTGAATTGCCTTACCGACTATATAGGTAGTAAAATTTAATTGTAGGATTCTGGCTAATAATTCTACCGCTCCTTTTACCACTCCTAAACTAACTAGAGTTTTGCCCAAAGATAGAGCCAATTCCTTGCCTCGATCGCTGTTAATTTCACAGCCATAAACTTGACCAATTTCCCTGACCATTTGAGCATTAACCGCCGCCGTTGCTAACAGATCGAACACTGGTAAGGGAGTCACTGCAATCACTCCCGCACCGATCCACTGATAGCGATCGATAATTTTATCAGCTTGGCGACGACGTTGGCGATCAATAATTTTCCTAGCTTCTTCTCCTAATCTTTGGGACTGTAAGAGGATATTATCCGCCACCAAATCCTCCCCTTCGGCCCGTAAAACTGAAGCTAAACGTTTAATTAAAGCTAAAATATCTGGTTCTGGTGTGATGATTTGTCCACTGGTTAACTGTACTGGTTGGGGATTAGCGGTAACGGCAATAATATCCGCGGAAAGAATCACTCCTTTTAGACGTTCTCGTAATTGTTTTAAAATAATGTCTCGATCTTCATCGCTATAGAGATCGATTTTATTAAAGACTAAGAGAGAACGTTTACCAATATCAATTAAACGCAATAAAGGGCTGTATTCCGATTGTCGAATATCGTTATCAATGACAAATAAAAGTAAATCTGCTTCCGTGGCTAATTGTCGCGCTAACTGTTCCCTTTGACCTCCGGCTGCACCAATTTCGAGAATGCCGGGGGTATCGGTAATTTGAATTTCCCGATTCACACCTTTCATTTTTAAATTATAGGTTTCCCCTTTTTCCGTGGTTCCCATGGTTGCCTCCACATTGCCCACCATTTGACCGATGAGGGCGTTAATTAGGGAGGTTTTTCCCGCCGATCCTGTGCCGAAAACAATGATTTTAACTTCTTTTCTAACTAAACTTCGCTCAATTTCTTGGGAACGCTTAATAAAAACCTGTTGGGTTACTTTATCTTGAATTTGCTCCACTTGTTGCCGGATAGCTTTTAAGGTTTCCCCGGCGGCCTCGGTTTTTTCTACTGGTAATTTTAGGGGTGGACGGGAGGAAGAACGCAACCCGCGGCGACTTTTTTGCTGCTGGGGCAGCAGATAAAAGTAGTACAGAAGAACGTATATCAGCAAGCCCAGCAGTCCGATAATCAGCAAAAGCAGAATATTAGCTAAGATAGGAGCGGTAAAGGCGATCTGGATGTAAAGACGATAGATAGAGTTGACTAACCACAACATTAATCCGAAAATAAAGCTCAGACCAATGATTAAAGCGGCAAGACGGGGTAATTTCATCAGCTTTAACGGTAGGGGATTGCTTAATCTTGATCTTAGTTCTTTGCCGGCCGATTGTCGGGAACTAGAATAGACTATTATCTATGAAGTAGGGAGGCACAATTATTTATAGGAGCAGTAGCGTAACCCATGCGAGCGTTGGGTTTCATGCTTCAACCCAACCTACGTCCTCCACCTACCTACTCCCTATCTACCCACTTCATAATTCATAATTCATAATTCCCTCTCCCCACTCCCCCACTTCCCCACTCCCCCACTTCCCCACTCCCCCACTTCCCCACCTCCTTCGGGCCAGAAAAGGGGTAAGATAATAAGTTTAGTGATAAGATGACCGAATTGTAAGCGGGGACTTGATATGGCAGAAACCCTATTATTTAATGCTTTGCGACAGGCGATCGATGAGGAAATGGGCCGCGACCAGACAGTATTTGTTTTAGGTGAAGATGTGGGTCATTACGGTGGTTCCTACAAAGTTACCAAAGATCTCTACAAAAAATATGGCGATTTAAGGGTTTTAGATACCCCCATCGCTGAAAATAGTTTTACGGGCATGGCAGTGGGGGCAGCCATGACGGGATTGCGTCCGATTATTGAAGGCATGAATATGGGTTTTCTTCTGCTTGCCTTTAACCAAATTGCCAACAATGCCGGGATGTTACGTTATACTTCCGGCGGTAATTTTAAAATCCCCATGGTTATCCGCGGTCCGGGGGGTGTGGGGAGACAATTAGGTGCGGAACATTCCCAACGTTTAGAGGCCTATTTTCACGCGGTACCCGGTCTAAAAATTGTCGCTTGTTCCACTCCCTACAATGCCAAAGGTTTATTAAAATCGGCGATTAGAGATAATAACCCCGTGCTTTTCTTTGAACACGTTCTTCTCTATAATCTCAAGGAAAATTTACCTGATAGCGAGTATCTTTTACCCCTCGATAAAGCGGAAATCGTTCGCAAGGGAGAAGATATAACTATTCTCACCTATTCGCGGATGCGTCATCACTGTTTACAGGCATTAAAACAGTTAGAAAAAGATGGCTATGATCCAGAAATTATCGATTTAATTTCCCTGAAACCCTTTGATATGGAGGCGATTGCCGCTTCGATTCGCAAGACTCATAGGGTGATTATCGTGGAAGAATGTATGAAAACGGCGGGAATTGCTTCTGAGTTAATTGCTTTAATTAACGAGCAGTTATTCGATGAATTAGATGCCCCTGTGTTAAGATTATCTTCCCAAGATATCCCCACACCTTATAACGGTAATCTAGAAAGATTGACGATTATTCAACCTAATCAAATTGTCGAAGCTGTCCAAAAAATGGTCGGCGATCGCATTTAACAAATTCTCCTTTTGATACTGAAGTTATGCAGAGACAAAATTGGTTATTGTTACTGATCATCGGCCTAGTTGTTGCCTCGATCTTTATCCTGATTAAGTTACCCCTACAATTAGGTTTAGACCTGCGCGGTGGTAGTCAATTAACCATTCAGGTTAAACCCACTGAAACCGTGACAACCATTCAACCTAATGATTTAAAAGCCGTACAAAATGTGATTGAAAATCGCGTTAATGCCCTCGGTGTTTCTGAATCATTAGTGCAGACTGTGGACAGTAAAAATCAGGTAATCGTGCAACTACCCGGTGTCACAGATCCCAAAGAAGCTGAGAGAAACTTAAATGTTCAGGCCCAATTAGAATTTCGTCAGCAAAAACAAGGTACAGAAGGAGAATTTCGGGCTGAATATTCAATTTTTCAACAAAAAAAAGTGGAATTAGCCGCCCTTAAAGCCGAGAATAAACCCGAAAATGCCGCTAAAATTGCCGAACTAGAACAATCTCTCCAGAAATCTAAAGAGGCAATTTTAAATTTATTTGAATCGGTGGACTTAACCGGAAAAAATCTGCAAAATGCCACTATTAGTTCCACCCAAGGCACTAACTGGGAAGTGGCCATTACTTTCGACTCGGAAGGGGGCAGTAAATTTGCCGAACTGACTAAAGCGATCGCGGGTACTGGTCGCAGTATTGGGATTTTCCTCGATAATGAATTAATTAGCGCCCCTGTAGTCGATGTGCAGTTTGCCCAAACGGGAATTACAGGAGGCCGGGCCGTGATTACTGGTAATTTTACCGCCGAAACTGCCAACGATCTAGCGATTCAATTGCGCGGTGGTTCCCTACCTTTCCCTGTCAAAGTGGAAGAAATTCGCACCGTCGGGGCAACTTTAGGCCAGGATAGCATCCGTCGCAGTATCTACGCTGGTTTAGTGGGTTTACTGTTAGTTTTAATCTTTATGGCGGTCTATTACCGTTTACCCGGGATTATCGCCGATATTTCCCTGATTATCTATACTATTCTCTCTCTGGGGGCTTTTGCCTTAGTGGGAGTCACCATGACGTTACCCGGTATTGCTGGATTTATCCTCAGTATCGGCATGGCAGTTGATGCAAATGTACTAATTTTTGAGCGTACCCGGGAGGAATTAAGGGCCGGAAAATCCCTATTTCGGGCAGTAGAGTCGGGATTTTATCGGGCTTTTTCCAGTATTCTTGATAGTAATGTCACTACTTTAATCGCCTGTGCTGCCTTATTTTGGTTGGGTTCAGGATTAGTCAAAGGTTTTGCTTTAACTTTAGCCATTGGGGTAGCTGTGAGTATGTTTACCGCTTTAACCTGTAGTCGCACTCTCCTGTTAATCACCGTGTTAAACGTCCCTAGCATTCGCCAAAAACCCCAACTTTTCTGCCCCAATTTACCGGTAAATCAGTAGGGTGGGTTAGGCGACGACAAGTTATGCTGTTAACCAATAATTTCATATTCGCCGTAACCCACCGATTGCCACTCCCTACTCCCCAAATTCCTTTTTCCTTTTTACTTTTTACTTAATCAATATGGCATTTAGCGTTACAAAACAGCGTAATTTTTGGTGGACAGTCTCGGCCCTGCTGACGATTGGTAGTATTTTGGCCATGGTAATTTCTTGGTTCACTATTCAAGCGCCTTTGCGACCGAGTTTAGATTTTGTTGGTGGCACGAGAATTCAGATAGAATTAGCCTGTGCCAAAAAGAATAACTGTGAGAAACCCTTAACTACTGCCGAAGTGCAAGCAATTTTAGACGA
This sequence comes from Microcystis sp. LE19-84.1B, assembly GCF_027531875.1. Classification (NCBI taxonomy): domain Bacteria; kingdom Bacillati; phylum Cyanobacteriota; class Cyanophyceae; order Chroococcales; family Microcystaceae; genus Microcystis; species Microcystis sp. LE19-84.1B. Next base: position 28,352 of record NZ_JAPZSR010000336.1, read on the forward strand.
GGAGGGATTGGGTAACAGTAGTGTGCAGGTGTTGGATAAATATACTTTATCGGTGCGGACGAAAACCCTCGTAGAAGAACAGAGAACGAAATTACTCGACACCTTAAACCAGAAAATTGGCACCTTTGACCCCGAAACCAGTCAAATCGATACCGTCGGGCCGACCATTGGTCAAGAATTATTTAGGTCGGGGTTTTTAGCTTTATTAGTGTCATTTTTTGGCATTGCTGTCTATCTCAGCTTCCGTTTTCAACGGGATTACGCTTTTTTTGCCATTGTCGCCCTGCTGCACGACGTTTTGATCACTTTAGGGGTCTTTGCGGTTTTAGGCTTAATTGCGGGGGTAGAAGTGGATAGTTTATTTTTGGTTTCCCTCTTGACAATTGTGGGTTTTTCTGTTAATGACACAGTGGTAATTTATGATCGCGTCCGGGAAAATTTTGTCAATACCCCCGAATTATCCGTGGATGAAATTGTCGATAATGCGGTGAGTCAAACCCTAAGTCGTTCGATTAATACCACCCTGACCACTTTATTGCCTCTGGTGGCGATTTTTCTCTTTGGTGGCAGTACCTTAAAATATTTTGCCCTAGCTTTAATTATTGGCTTCGTAGCCGGGGCCTATTCGAGTATTTTTATCGCTAGTACCCTACTAGCTTGGTGGCGCGGTCGTTCCCATCGAAGCAAGGCTGTGCAAGCTTAAAAATGGCTTTTAGTTGTCAGCTAAATTTTTTGGCCAATTTCGTCAAATATCGGTTTTAATATATTTGCCTCGTTCTTCAACCTCGGACTTTAAATGATCAGCTTTCCTTCGTCAAGCTTTCCAGTTGATGCACTTCATTTTTTATTGGCATTTCGCTTTTCCCAGTGACGATATTGATTAACTAATCTAGCCCTGTTGATATGTGGATATAGTATCATAAAAATCAATAAAAAACTCGTCAAAGCTAATGCTAATAGGACATAAGGATTAAACCATCCAACCACTGAACCAGCACCAATAGCAATACCTAATCCTATCGTTAACAGGATAAAGATGTAGCCTTTGTCAATTTGCTTATTCTTGAATTTTGATTCTGTTGAATAAAGCAATATACTTGTAATTGAAGCGATAATAGTACCTTTGGCGAATCCTATAGCTCCTTCGTTAAAATTAGACGCTGCTACAATCATAACTAAAGTATAAAGTTCTCCTAGTAATCCTCCTATAAATGGAAATATACCTACCTCCAGAAAAAGCCAGCCGAATGTTAGTAATACAAGAATTGTTACATGACGATAACCCACAAGCAAGTAAACCCAAAAAAGAATTTCTTGGTTACTGATGGAAACCATAGAAGACACAATAACAACGATAATAAAAGAAATATAAGTTAACCAAAAGACAAAATACGATAGAAATGGCAAGAAAAATAATTTTGATTTCCAAGTTTTAAATAATGGCAAGAAGGCTCCAATACTACCTGATGTAAAAGCAATAGCATGAATGTTAATTACATCTATGTCAGATTTGAATGGAATCAATAATTCTTCAGATGTAATAGTTTTCAGAATGTCATTCGCAAGTGGAACTTTTACACAAAATACAAACCAAAGTAACACTGAAGCTAAAAGTAAATAAGGAGGATGTTTTACTTTTTCAATAGGTAGAGAAGCCGTGTTAATAATAACCTTTAATTTTTTAGATTTTTGGTCAGCATTACTGCTTAAAATAAGCTCATGTTCATATATTTTGTCTGCCATCAAATGGCTAGTATCAACAGTGACAATAAATTCATGATGATTTCCTGTAAAAGCATGAGGTGTAATTGTAATCCAAGAATGACTATTTCTTGAAGAAACGTCATTTTTATGAGATACAATTGACCACTCTCCTTGTAAAATAGTGTTAGGAATATCATTAATTACTGTAATGGATGACGTAATATTCTCATTTATTTCGTTGGCGGTTAACTCTAATTTTGATGCACTAAGCTGGACTATTGGAGAGCGAATTAAGTAGAGTGGTTTCAATGCTTCTAATGCTTCTTGAGCATTTTGAAAGCGTTTTTCCACGTTTCGCTCTACCATTTTTTCTAGCCAGCTAATAAACTGTAAACTCAATTTGGGAACGAGATGTTTAAAGCGAATTTTGCAATCATTATATTGATCCTGTAATTCACTGATTCTATCAGAATTTATGCCCGTTACTAGGCAAATTAAAGTTAAGCCTAATCCATATAAATCAGAGGCTTTTGTTAATTTTTTTCTTAAAAATTGCTCCGGTGCTATAAAAATGGGCGTACCTGCAAAAATACTGCTATTATTTACCTCTCTACTGCCCATCTTTGCCAAGCCAAAATCAATCAAATAAACTTTTAATTGATCATCTAGCAAAATATTATCTGGTTTAATATCTCGATGATAAATTGGTTCAGGGTATCCTGTTTTGTCCTGTAAATAAATTAATATATTTAACAATTGTATAGCTATTTTTTTGATTTGTTCTGGATTATAACTACGAGGATTAGATAAAGGTTGAGCATTTTTAAACTCTTGGACTAAACACAATCCATTCCCTGAGTCAAAATGGTCGAGATAACGAGGAATTTGTGGATGATTTAATTGTTTTAAAACATCAATCTCTCGCTCAATTGCCCTATATTCTGTCCAATTTGCGTTGGAATTACAAAATCTAAACTGTTTGATAACAACGGGAGTCTGAGTTCTAGTCATTATAGCTTGGTAAGTGATTCTTCCTCCTAAACTATTTATTCCTAACTCTCTGACAACTTGATAGCCATAGTCCTGAAAATTCGGCAAGTTGGTATGATAATAGTTGTTTTCCATAGCTTGATGACCTCTTGGTTATTGGTGTTAAGTTTAGTACATATTGTTGCTGTATTTAGTGATTATTCGAGTATAATAAATAGGCGGAAATAGCAATAGTATTAACAAAGGAATACCAGTCATTAGCAAAGTTGTTAGAATATAAACATTATGCCAACCAATTTGTGAGCCAATACCTGAAGCAATAGCAAATCCAATTGTTAGATATAAATATAGAAGAATTACTATTTTGTTGGTGTAACCTTTTTTTGCAAAGCTGAGATTAACCATTGGAAGTAAGAAAAATTTTGATATTTTTGATATTAAAGGTGACAAATGAAAGGATAGAAAAAACATAAAAGCAGGAAATGAAAATCCCAACAATATTACAATTATAAGAAATATAAGAAAATCATAACCATAGTTAAGAATCAACCCTGGTGCGGGTTTACAATACTCATCAATTGGCTTAAAAAAGTCAATCATAGGCTCAGACAATATAAAATAGCTGGAACAACCGACTATCCCACTTATCACCCCACTTGCCCATATATTATCTTCTTTATGGCTGTCATTAGAATTTTGATTAGTATTTTTGTCGGTTTTTTTATACGAAGAAATAGCCATATATATACAGGCTATAAAACCAAGAATTTTTTGAAGAACTAAAACTTCTGGAGATGTATAACAAACAGTATCAAATACTAACAAATAAGGCAAGAATAATACTATTATAGTTCCCAATGTTCCTGCTATCCACATTATTAAACTGAGACTAATTACCACCAGACAATAATCCATGCCAAGAACGGCTAATGCTGCTAAAATTGTAATGCTCAACTGAAGGATAAGATTGTCCTGTATCCAAACAAATTTAGAGCCAATTGTAAAAATGAGATAGATTCCAGCTAAAAGTAAATAGGGAGGTAATATAGGCTTTGGCAGCGGGGCAGTTTTAATACTAATATTAAATGGTGTGTTATTTTGACGAGCATTGCTTTTAAAAATAATTTCACGCTGATAAACCTTATTAGCGGTTAACTTACTGGTATCTATTGTCAAAGTACATGAGGTTTGATTACTCTTAAACCTTTTCGGATAAATAGTTAACCAATCATGACGATTAATGCGGTGAGATTCATTTTGCCGATAAGATATAATCGAACCTTCTAAAACTGTCTCAGGAATTGGATTATTAATTTTAATATTTTTTCTTATTTTTTCTCCTAAGTGCCCAGCTTCACAGGTAAAACTACTTTGACTCAAGTGAAGCTCGGGAATCCGAATTAACTCCAAGGGAAGAAGCGCATTTAAAGCTTCTTGTGCGTTAGGAAATCTTTGATCTGGGTTAAGTCTTACAAGCTTATCTAGCCACTCAATAAAAGAGAAAGCTAGATGAGAGACACGAGTTTTAAAATTTATCTGAAAATTATAATCTACTATATCCACAAAATCTGTAGATTTAATCTTGCACAAAAGACAAATTAAGGTAGCACCTAATCCATATAAATCCGTTGCTTCGGTGAGAGGAAGATTTTTTACTTGTTCAGGAGACATAAAACCAGGAGTTCCTAAAGCAATACTGCTTAATGCGGTTGCCCTTCCTTCTCCAATTTTGGCGAATCCAAAATCAATTAAATAGACATTTAAGTTATCGTCAACTAGGATATTTTCGGGCTTAATATCTCGATGAATAATCGGAGGAAGTAAACTCTGAAGATAGACAAGAATCTCTAAAAGTTGAATAGCAACACTTTTAATCTCTTGTGGTGTAAAATCATTATTTTCTGATAGAGTTTGTGCATCAATAAATTCTTGGACGATACAAAAACTAGCAGATTCAGTCTTAAAGTCATCTAAATAACTAGGAATTTTTGGATGATGGAGACTCCGCAAAGTTTGAATCTCCCTCTCAATTTGTCTCTCCCCATCAAGAGTGCTACTTCCTCCTACCCACTGAAATTGCTTAATCACCACAATTTGTCCAGTATTAATACTTAATGCTTTGTATGATACTCTGCCAGCAGAAGGGTTGCGACCAAGTTGCTCAATCACTTGGTAGCCATGCGCGGTAAAGTCAGGATACTGCGGTTCAGACATAAGGTGAATAATAACTCTACTTTAAGAAGTTTATCTCAATCATAACTAATAGATCAGTGGATTTATGACACTTGCCCCTAAGTACAGTTGGCTAAAACCGCGCGCACTTGTCGAGAATGCCTCTACTTTCTCAGGAGAAATTCTGTCTAAGCAAGTAATCTCGGTGAACCAAGAATCCCCAAGACTTTAGGCAGGGGAGTGTTAAAAAATTGTTATGGCTAGGGGAGCTTTAAGATTGCTTCGAGGGCTTTGGTGATACAATGAGCCGTTAACTAGCTATCTCTCGGTGGCATGGAGAGCCAAATTGTCAGGAGGTCGAAGCGTGAAAACTCGGTTGCGTTGGTTTTGGGTGGCTTTAGGGGCATTTCTTGCCATTATTGGCGAGGAATTCTTGAGAAAGCTGCTGGCACTCTCTCTCTGTGGCGTTTTTCTGTTGAGTTACTGTCTGCCTGATGCTAAATATAGCGCTTCTGTCGTGGCTCAAACTCCACAACCGGCTATTAGGCAATCTCAAACAGAGCAGAAAATTGATAATTATTTTAGCCCCATTCAACCAGATGGTACACCCAAATTAGGGATCGATCGCTGGTGGGCAACCGCAGGAGTAGATAAGGAAATTACAGTTAATTGGACGGTAGAAGTTAAGGAAAAAGGCGAATATTATCTCCGTCTAGGTGTAGATTTAGAAAATTTTGATGTAATCAAAAGATTTAGAAAGTGGAAGCTCAGTGATAAGGTTTCCATTAAGATTTCAGATGATTATAATAGACCTGTTTCTAGCTATGAAGCATCAGGATATGATGATAAAATATCGATTCGTTTTCGAGAACCAGGTATTTACCAGATCACCATCGACAAATTTGTTGTCCCTCGAGAAGCTGTTGTTGAAGAAATTGAGTTTAAGTTAAATAAATTACACAAGGGTGAATTAGGCGAAGATATTTATCTAAAAACTCTTTTTATTGCTGACCGTCCTGAAGTTACTATCAAAAATTTTAGGATCAAAGTTCCTGACAGTCAAAACAAAGTGATCGACAGTAGAGAACTGACGAAACAAGGTTTAATTAACTATTTTACTCCGATTTTGAATTTTGAGCCAGAGGAAGAATATCAAGTTCCTTTTGATGTTAACAAGAATACTTGGAAAGCCGAAACTAAAGCCACTATTAAGGATAGAGGAAATGCAGATGATTACTTAGATCTTAGTCAATTTAAAACCGATATCAAAGGTGCTTACAGTCGAAGTAAAAAAACTCCTGCTAAAATTTATGCCTCAATCGTTGAAAATGATAATTTAGAAATAGATAACAAAAAAACAGGAATTAAAGAATTAGCAATTAACTATTATTTTCACTATCCCCATAGCAATTGGTACGATCACGAAGGATTTAATAATCATGAAGGAGATTGGGAAGGAATAACGGTCTTTTTACAGAAGGATCGGGATGGATACTACTATCCTTGTCGAGTTGCTTTTGGCGAACACATTTTCTTGGTGAGTGAGTTTATTTCCGAAGGAGGAGAAATTTTTGAATGGACAGAATTAGTTAAGGATAACAATATTCTATTTTCAACTAACTTAGGTAGCCGCAATGATATTCTTGCTCAACCTAATGTTTTTGTCGGTTTGGGTGGTCATGCGAGTTATCCTAAGTCGGACATTAGTGAATTAAGTATCTGTACTAAATTTACGATTCCCACATCTATTGATCCTCGTTGTGAAGAAAAACATCGAGGGGGGAAGATATACAACCTCCATGATAATTTATCTTTAATTTCATCTTCCGACCCTAAATCAAGAGAAGTAGTGGAATATTTACCCCGTGTCGGAGTTGAGAAAATTGAAGACTTAGGTGATAAAAGTTGGTTGCTGTATCCAGGTACATGGGGAAATCCCAAAAATTGTACTACGAAATTACGGCTAGATATAGGTTGTCCTAGCGCACCTCGTGGGCCTGCATTTTTAGATTTAAAGAAAATTAGTGGAATTTCTCAACCTATTTCTAAAATAGCGGGAATAACCTGGGAAAGTTTTGGATTAGGACAACGTTGGTTAAACCCTTGGAAATGGTCAGCAACTTTTGCTGGCGCTGATAAAATTAAAGAAGGTTGTCCACCACCCCAAGAAGAACTGAAACCAGAACCCACCCCCGATATTCCCCGTAAACCGGACGGAAATACAGGCGTTATTTATGGAGACCCTCATATTGTCACCTTTGATGGCTTACGCAATAGTTTTCAAGCGGTAGGCGAGTTTATTATGGCGAAATCTGAAGGGGGAGATTTTGAAGTACAAGGTCGTTTTAAAGGGGTGGGAGATAATGCTTCTTTACCCTCAGCAGTAGCGATCAAAGCGGGTGGTGAACGAATCGGAATTTATCAAGGAAAGCTCAAAATTAATGATAGAAATGTTAATGAGGCTAGTTTGCCAATTGTGCTTGAAGGTGGTGCAAGGGTATATAAGGAAGGGGGTGAATATAGAGTTATTGCACCGACAGGGGAATGGGTAGAAGTTTCGGGAAGTTCGGTCTTAACGATTAAGGTGACAGTCCCCAAATCTCGACTCTCAAAGATGTATGGTCTCCTCGGAAACTACAATAATAACCCAAACGATGATTTGAAAACTCGCCAAGGAAAGGCTGTTGGCATCGCGCTTAATTATGATCAGTTGTATAAGGAGTATGGCAATAGTTGGCGTATTCCTCAGCAAGAGTCTTTATTTGCCTATGAAGTCGGCGAAACTACCACAACTTTTACGAATTTGAATTTCCCGAAAAAGGTGTTGACTTTAGCGGATTTTACGACGCAACAAAAACAAGAAGCGGAACGGGTTTGTCGTAGCGCGGGGGTGACTGCTTCTGCTATGTTGGAATCCTGTATGTTTGATGTGTTGGTGACAGGCGATCGCTCTTTTGCTAATGTGTCTGCTTATGTTCAGTCGGATGTTAAGGTAACAGCAAATATTACGCCAATAGAGAGTCCAAAACCTCAACCTTCTGCTTCTCCAAATAATAAACCTACTTCTACTCAACAACCTCAAACAAGCTGTCAAGCTACTGTTAATAATATCATGCAAGAAATTCGTTCTAAGGGAGTTCAAAGAGTCAATTTTAGTATATCTAGAGGAACTGCCAATAATGATATGACTGGCAACCCAACAAACAGAACTGACGAATTAACTATTAGGCTAATTGATACTAATCGTAACAAACCTGGTCCTCCAATTTATAACATTATGAACTCTCTAAGATTATTGAATAGTTGGGCAAATCAAATTGTTAAAAATTGTGATAATACAGCCATAGTTACTTTTGATGTAAGCAGTTCTATTGAAGTGACTGGTTATCATGTTTGGTGGGAAAGCTTTTATATTCAATCAAATGAGAAAACTAAAAGGGAGAGGTGTATTCTAACAAATGATAATATCGTCACCCCTTTTTCATGGGGAGTATTAAGAAATCAGCCTAGCTGTGGATATTGAAATATACTTGTACTTATACAGTAAAAAATGAGAAATTTACTATTATGACAATCAAATTTAACCCAACTGAAATCCTCTATACTTTCAGCTTACTAGCTTTGATAACTAGCCAGCAACTAAATACCAAAACTGACAACCAAGTTCAAGCAACTCCCACAAACTTTATCGCTCAAACGCAAGAAACGAATATCCCTTCTCGGCAAAACCGAGTTGTTATTATTGTATTTACTGGATTTGCCAGTCAAACCTTAAATGAAATAACAGGAATGCAAAAACTTGTGGATGCTTTGCGTCAAGAAGCAAAACTTGATCGATTAGATTTGAAGATACCAATTTTTGCTTGGAATGAAAAAAAAGATGCTATCAATTATCTAAGTAACTTGAGGCTAAATAATAATGATAAATTGATTGTGATCGGTCATAGTTATGGTGGTGATACAGCCATTCTCTTGGCAAAAGAATTGAAAAAGCGTAATAGACGAGTTGACTTACTTGTTCAAGTTGATTCGGTAGGTAGTAGTGATGATGTTCTTCCCAGTAATGTTGCTAAAGGTATTAATTATTATCAAGCAGATGATAATCCTATATCTTTGGGACGATTTAAGGTACAACAAGAAGTCATTAATTCTACTAACTTAGATGTAAATAGTGTCTTTAGAAATGAATTAATTAGTAATAATAGTTATCCACTCAATCACGGTAGTATTGATGATTCTAATGTGATTCATCAAGCGATTATTCAACAAGTTTTGAATACAATTGCGGTTAAAAATCCTACTCCTCAAGCAAGCTGTCAAGCGACTGTTGATAAGGTAATGCAAGAGATTCGTTCAAAGGGGGTTAGAAGGGTTTGGATTTATCGTCTTTCTAAAGGAACTGCTAATGAAGGTAGAATAGGAAATCCTACAAACAGAACTGACGAGCTACATATTATTTTGAGTCCATACAATGGAATTAATTGGATTCCTGACCCCAAAAATAATCAGATCATTGAGAATATTATGGCATCCCAAATTTTAATGAAAAGTTGGGCGGATAAAATTGTTGTCAATTGTAATAATACAGCGATAGTTTCTTTTGGTGTAGATCAAACAGATTGGACTGAAAGTTACTATGTTCAATCTGATGGAACGACAAAATTAATGGAGTGCCTTAAGGTGAGTACACCACCATCTATTCTTCCGTGGGGTAAGATATGGGGACAACAATGCCTATAAGGAGCGTGAAAAAATCATAAGGAGACTTAGTTATTATGGACATCAAATCTAAGCTAACCAAAATTTTCTGTACTTTCAGCTTATTAGCTTTGATAACTAGCCAACAACTAGACAGTAAGACTGAGCATCAAGTTCAAGCAACTCCAACAAACTTTATCGCTCAAAAGCAAGAAACAAATATCCCTTCTCGGCAAAACCGAGTTGTTATTATTGTATTTACTGGATTTGCCAGTCAAACCTTAAATGAAATAACAGGAATGCAAAAACTTGTTGATGCTTTTCGCAAAGAAGCAAAACTCGATCAATTAGATTTGAAGATACCAATTTTTGCTTGGGATGAAAAAAAAGATGCTATCAGTTATCTAAATAGCTTGGGTCTAAATAATAATGATAAATTGATTGTGATTGGTCATAGTTATGGTGGTGATACAGCTATTCTCTTCGCCAAGGAACTGAAAAAGCGTAATAGAAGAGTTGACTTACTTATTCAAGTTGATTCGGTAGGTAGTAGTGATGATGTTCTTCCCCGTAATGTTGCTAAAGGCATTAATTATTATCAAGCAGATGATAATCCTATATCTTTGGGACGATTTAAGGTACAACAAGAAGTCATTAATTCTACTAATTTAGATGTAAATCGTGTCTTTAAAAATGAATTAATTAGTAGCAATAGTTATCCACTAAATCACGGTAGTATTGATGATTCTAATGTGGTTCATCAGGCAATAATTGAACAAGTTTTGAATGCAATTAATGGAATTGCTGTTAAAAATACTACAGAACCCTACCAATTACAGCGAACCATCACTACTCATTTGCGTGTTCAATCCCTAGCATACAGCCCTGATGGTCAAACCCTTGCCAGTGGGATTTTGGACAACACAATCAAACTATGGAATCCTAAGACAGGTAAGCTGCTGCAAACCATCACTGGTCATTCTTACTATGTTAATTCTCTAGCATACAGCCCCGATGGTCAAACCCTTGCTAGTGGAAGTGCGGACAACACTATCAAGCTGTGGAATCCTCGGTCAGGTAAGCTGCTGCGAACCCTGTCTGGTCATTCTGGCTATGTTTACTCCATAGCATACAGCCCCGATGGTCAAATCCTTGCCAGTGGAAGTGGGGACAACACTATCAAGCTGTGGAATCCTCGGTCAGGTAAGCTACTGCGAACAATCTCTCTAACCCGGAAAGCCGTTATTTACTCCATAGCATATAGCCCCGATGGTCAATCCATTGCAAATGGACGTGATAACAGTATTATCAAGCTGTGGAATACTAGGACGGGTAAGCTGTTGCGAAACCTCACTGGTCATTTTGGCTACGTCATGTCCTTAGCATACAGCCCCGATGGTCAAACCCTCGCCAGTGGGAGTGGGACTACAGACAATACTATCAAGTTGTGGAATCCGCAGACAGGTCAGCTGCTGCAAACTCTCACTGGTCATTCTGGCTGGGTCTGGTCTATAGCATATAGCCCCGATGGTCAAAACCTTGCCAGTGGGAGTGGAGACGATACTATCAAGTTGTGGAATCCGCAGACAGGTAAGCTGCTGCAAACTCTCACTGGTCATTCTGGCGCGGTCTGGTCTATAGCATACAGCCCTGATGGTCAAACCCTTGCAGGGGCTGGGGAGGGAATTATCAAGCTGTGGAGCAGAGGCGCAAAGACGCAAAGAAGGTAATCACAATAACAGGTTTCCTTAGAGGACAAAACCATGAAACGACTTAACTCCCAAAATCTCTTAATTGCTTCCTTATTAGGATTGTCAACGCTTTTTGCTGGTTCCTATCCTTCGGTTAAAGCACAATCAGAACCAAAACTAGGCTGTCAAGCTACTGTCAATAAAGTCCTCCAAGAAATTCGCTCTAAAGGGGTTAGAAGGACTTGGTTTAAGCTTTATGAGGAAAGAGCCAATGAAAATAACACGGGTAATCCAACTAACAGAACAGACGAGTTACATATAATTTTAAGTGCTTGGGATTTCACTAAAAAACCTACTGTTGATTCTCGAAGTCAATCCATTATTGATAATATCATGGGTTCTAAAAGTTTATTGAAAAGTTGGGCAGATAGAATTGTTGTTAATTGTAGCAATACAGCGATAGTTGGTTTTGGTAATGATCAATCAGATTGGGGTGAAGATTACTACATTCAATCTGATGGAACGACAAAATTAAATAAGTGTGTTAAACCAGAAAATGCTCCTAGTCCTCTTCCTTGGGGGGTTTCAGTCTGCCTATGAAAATCGGCTCTCCCGACATTATGGGGTAAAATGTTAGTGTATGTTACATTCTGGGTGCAGGTTCCTTGCGCCCCTACAGTAGGGCAAATTCGTTTTCTGTCGCGCCGTATGGTATACGCCCTATCTTAGATAACCTTTTCTTATCACCACAAGTACGGGAGAGCCAGAAATTCTGCTATAATTTTCAGCCAACCCATATAAATGTAACCCATGTTATTCGATTGGGACGAGGAGAAAGCCAAAAGGAGCTTGGCCAAACATGGTGTTTCTTTCGATGAAGCTAAATCCGTGTTCTATGATTCCTTATTTTTAACCTTTGCCGATCCAGAACACTCTCTTGGGGAGCGACGTTTTATTATAATGGGAGAATCAGCCAAAGGACGATTGCTAGTTGTTTCTTATACTGACCGCACGGAAACCACACGCTTAATTAGTGCCCGTTTAGCTACCACCCAAGAACGTAAAGCTTATGAATCAGACCTGTGATCTAGATGATGATTTACGCCCCGAATATGACTTTACTAAACTTCCAGTCATAGCAAGAGGTCAAGGGCGAAAAAGAACTACTTTAACCGTCGAAATAGACCCCGACGTTGCTACTATTTTTCCTGATTCAGCAGCCGTTAATGAAGGATTACGTTTGTTATTACGCCTAATTCAAAATAGTTAACCTCAAGTAATTGAACAGTCTTTAACTATCTCAAAAACATCATAATCGCGGTATTCAAATAAGTGAGGCTGACTCACCCGACTTGATAAATTGAGAGAGGTTACATTCTGGGCGCAGGTTCCTTGCGCCCCTACAGTTCCTAGGCGTGTAGGTTGGGTTAAGGAACGAAACCCAACACAATCAACAGTTACTTTTTTAACGTCAATTCAACTACTAACAAAAATGTTTCATTTAATTAAGTTTCCTCAGAGGACAAAACCATGAAACGACTTAACTCCCAAAATCTCTTAATTGCTTCCTTATTAGGATTGTCAACGCTTTTTGCTGGTTCCTATCCTTCGGTTAAAGCACAATCAGAACCAAAGCTAGGCTGTCAAGCTACTGTCAATAAAGTCCTTGAAGAAATTCGCTCAAAGGGAGTTAGAAGGGTTAAGTTTAGTATTTATAAAGGAACAGCTAATAGTTATAGAACGGGAAATCCAACGAATAGAACTGATGTATTGAATATTGCATTAAGTTCAGTGGATTGGAGTGTGACCACTAGATCTGACCCAAAAATAGAGAGCATAATTATTAATATTATGGAATCTAAAATTTTAATGAAAAGTTGGACGGATAAAATTGTTGCTAATTGTGGTAATACCGCTATAGTTTCTTTTGGTGTATATCCATCAGATTGGGGTGAAGATTACTACATTCAATCTGATGGAACGACAAAATTAAATAAGTGTGTTCCTGCTGGGACACCCGGACTATTACCTTGAAGGGTTTCAATCTGCCTATGAAAATATAGCGGTATTCAGTAAGTTTTAGCATATAATAAGTCTAGGCGTGTAGCTTTAGCTAAGGTACGAAACCCAACAATTACTGCCTATTGAAATTAACGTCTAGTTTCGCATGACCAAGATCCTCATCATACTTGATATAATGAGATTACAGACTGTTTTTATTCAACTAAGAGACATGAAATCCATGATAACAATACCTATCACCCTAGAACAACTCATTTCTGTCATTCAACAATTACAGCCCAGTGAGCGGACAAAAATAGCCAATCTTTCTTAGAATATTTAACAGAATAAATCTGATCGCCTATTTGATAATGATCATGCGATCGCTGATAGGTTATACTAAATCCAGTTATTAAAAACTGATTATTTATTCCCCTTGCCTTTTGCCTCTTGCCTTTTGCCTCTCCTCATAACTAGCCTGTACTCAACGGATTTAGTATTAGATATATTAACAGAGTATTGACAACAAAACAAAACTTGATTATGGACATTACTATTCACTTTGGTAAACGATATAAGCATGGAGCAAAATTGGCAATCGGGGAATCCATTACCAATGGCAAAACAAGCTGAGATCGATCCTCGTAAATTCACTGAATACTCTATGAATCCATTCAATACTAACAATCAAGGAAAATGGCAAGCATTTATGATTCTTGGATATAATATAGAAAGTTCTCAAGGTCGTCAAATAGCGGCTCAGTCAATTATCAATCAAATCAGACTACACTTAGAAAATAATCCAGCTACCTTAGATGAACCTAGTGAATATGGAATTCGATTTACGGTTATAATACCCATAATAGGGATTAATTACCTTCAAGGAACATTAGTCACAAAATGGCAAATTGACAAAAACAAACAAATTCCTAGATTAATAACAAACTGGCTGAAAATTAATCAAAACAATGGGTAAATACCATGAAAGCAAAACTGTATGATGGAATTGTAACATTAGTAGATATTAGTGCTGATTTTGGTGAGCGTCTTATTCCCAAAGGAACAGAAGGTAGTATTATTGAATGCTATGAAAATCCTGAAGGTTACGCCGTTGATTTAGGGATTCCTGATGATAGTTCAGTAACGGGTTATAATTATGAAAATGTTATTCTCTATCCCGAACAATTTATCGTCATCAATCCCATTAGCCAAACGGCTGCCGCCTAGATTCTGGGGTTGATCATTGTGCATAATTCATATAGTGTCGATCGGTAACATTATAGTAGGTTAGCGTATAGGTTGGGTTGAGGAACGAAACCCAACACAACCAACAGTTACTTTTTTTAACGTCAAATCAACTACTAAGCTACCAACAAAAATGTGCCATTTTAATTAACTTTTCTCAGAGGACAAAACCATGAAACTACCTAAATCCCAAAATCTGTTAATTGCTTCCTTATTAGAATTCTCAAAGCTTTTCACTAGGTCATATCCTTAATCCAAAAACACGCCGAGTATCAAATTGAAGCATGACCCAAAGAATGGCAATCCCGATCGCTACTCCAAAAATAGCCGGGAGATTACCCGTGAAGATCCAAATAACATTTAAAAGCAAGCCGATTGCTTGAGTAACTACCGTGCCATACCAAGCCCACTTCTGAATTGAGAATAAACCAATACTGGAGGCAAATTGGACAATGCTAAGCGAAGAAAGTAGTAAAGCGAGTAAAAATCCGATAAATGACAATATGGCCGCGTCTGAAGTATTTCCAGCCAACAGTCCACCAAGGATCGCTCCACCAAACATTAGAAGTAAACCTGCTATGACACCAAACAGAGAAAAGATAAGCTGGATCACAGCGACGACTATAACACTCTGAGGGAGTCTTTTACGAGGTTCCATAATTTCCCCTTAAACTTCTGAAGGACATATCAAGTTTATACCACATCGATCGCTGTCAACAGCTTTAATTATTGGTTTCGTAGCCGGGGCCTATTCGAGTATTTTTATCGCTAGTACCCTACTAGCTTGGTGGCGCAGTCGTTCCCATCGACCCACACTCAATTACAGTTAGGATGCCATTGGTGAAGAATCAGTGGTTCTTGGATGGGTCGTAATAGTAATTTCAACCTGTTGATTGAGACGACCCAAAATTGAGATCAAACGGTCAATAGTAAAGCGTCCCAAATTAGCACGGCGAATCTGGACAAATTCACTGTGATTAATTCCAGTTCGCACTTGAGCATCGCGGGTTGTTGACATCCTCACCGCCGTGAACGGACGGTGATTCCCTACAGATCGAACAAACTTAATTGAACGATCTTCGGATGGGTTGACGCTTCACGGGACGATGCTTCTTTAACAGAAGTCTTACACTTTCCTCCACGTCCGTTTAAAGTCTCCGATTGCCCACCGGCGACCTTGATATTAATTGCGGCGTTTACATCCCTATCATGGAAAGTCCCACAAAAAAGACATTCCCACTCACGGATATTCAACGCTTTCTTACCGCCGATATTCCCACAACAGGAACATCTCTGAGACGTTGGCTCCCATCGGGAAATTATCCGAAAATCACGCCCATATTTATCAGATTTTGCCGATAGCATATCTCGGAAAGAACGCCATCCTAAGTCTGATATAGCACGGGATAACTTGCGATTTTTAACCATTCCCGATGTGTTTAAATACTCTAAAATTATCGTTTGATTTTCACGAACAACTCTAGTGGATAGTTTATGCAAGAAATCAGTACGAGTGTCTTTAATCTTTGCGTGGATTTTAGCTACTCGTTTCCTAGCTTTTTCCCGTCGTTTACTTCCTTTCTGTTTTCTAGAAAGGTTTTTCTGTGCTTTTCTTAGTCGTTTTAATCGTTTCTTTAACGGTTTCGGTGCGTCTATCTTTTCCCCTGTTGAGAGGGTAGCAAAGGTAGCAATCCCTAGATCAATTCCCACTGACTCCCCATTATTGGGAAGTATTTCGGGCTGAATCTCGACAACAAAGCTGAGAAAATAGCGATCCGCCGCATCTTTAATCACGGTGACGCTAGAAGGTTTAGAAGGTAATGGACGACTCCAAACTATTCTTAGATCACCGATTTTCGCTAAAGTAACGCAGTGTTGGTTAACGGTAAAACCATTATCGGTAAATCTTGCTGATTGTTTAGATTTACGCTTCTTAAATTTAGGAGGTTTGACTTTTCTTCCTTTTCTCTCTCCCTTACAAGATGCAAAGAAGTTAGAGTAAGCAGTCTCTAAGTCTCTCAAAGACTGTTGTAAAGGAATAGAAGAAACCTCGGTTAGCCACCGTTTTTCTTCTGTTTTTTTGACTTGAGTTAGTCTTTTAGATAACTCAGTATATTTTGGCTTTTTCTCCCCTTGTCGATAGAGTTCTTGACAGTAAGCTAAGGTATCGTTCCAGACAACACGCACACACCCGAACAACTGAGACAAAAGCCTCTTTTGTTGGTCTGTTGGGTAAATACGGTATTGATACCTCGCTTTCATTGGGTTAAGATGTGTGTGTCTGTACTCTATTCTAACTAGGTCTGTTAATAATATCAAGTCAGTTGCGAAGAGAAAGAAACTCTGTTTCCGATTTAAAGATACATTTGGTCTGTGTGACAAAATACAGAAGTAAGGTTTTTACTGGTAAAAGTCTGACTTTGGTTGAAAAATCTTTTAGGGAAGTTGCGGAAAAGATGAATTTTCAGATATTGGAATTTAACGGGGAGTCCGATCATGTACACGCATTGATTGAATATCCACCGAAATTATCTATTTCCGTGATGGTCAATTCTTTAAAGGGAGTCTCTAGTCGCAGGCATGGACAAGCTGGTTATCCTAAACCGTACGGGAAAGACGCTCTTTGGTCGCCCAGTTATTTCGTCTCTTCTGTAGGAGGTGCGCCACTGGAAGTTCTTAAGTCTTATATCAAAGATCAGGAAAAGCCGTCGTAAAACGACGGGGTTTTAACCCAAATTTTCGATAAGTCTTCCTTCTCCAGAACCTTGATAATTTCAGCAGCAAGCAGTGCTTTCGCTTGTCGCACGTCCGCATCTACATCGCCAAAATCGCGGTACACATTACCGCTACCTTGTACCAGTTCAAATTGTTCTTCACTCATGAGAGTTCCTCCTTCAATCCCTTGAGCCGTGCTTTGATAACTGATACCACCTGTCAAGCCCCATTATATCTGTTGAAGTTTTTGCTTGTGTCAATCGAAGCGGCGATCGCCTTATAATATCTAGTGGACTGTTTCAGCTAATTTGGTGCAATAGATTCTCCCGATTCCTCCTCCTCAAACACAGGATAAAGATGTTTCAGCTTGACCCTAGCATCGCTGGTCGTAAACGTCCATATTACTGTAGATGCAGTCTGATTACGTTCTTTTTGCCAGGTTTCTATCTCCCTTTTCAGTTCTTCCTTGCTAGAAATCCTTCTATCTAAACATTGCCTCGATAAGACGCTTAGTTCAGTTTCGGCTACATTTAACCAGCTACCATTACGAGGTGTGTAATAAATTTCCAGTCTTCTAGCTAAACGATGAGCAACGGGTGCTGGAAATGCTTCATAAAGCGAGGCTATGTTATGAGTGTTGAGATTATCACAGACGAGCTTGACTTTTCGAGCCTTTGGATAGTCCACATCCAATAATTGACGAATTTCTTCTGCCCAATCTATTCGGGTTCGACTATCTCGGTTACTCACCCGTCTCCATCCTCGATGGGGGTCAAAAAACATGAACAAGGCTTGAACCCCTTCACGACTATAGTGATAGTCTTCTTTTTTATCTTGTCCAGGTTGCATGGGTATCGGAGGGTAAACTTCTCCAAGTAGTTGCTTTGATGCTTCGTCCATCGCGATTAACGGTTCTTCTTCCGATGGCTGAGTGCCATACAGGTCAAGGACAACTTCCATCTGGGCAACAAATCGGGCTAAATCCTGTTCCGGAATACAGTATCTTTGGGTTTTCCAAGGGCGTAATTGGTTTTTTTTAGAGTACGCCACACCGTTGGACTGGAAATCTCGGTGATAATTTGTCTTTGTTTGAGTTCCGAGGTTAATAGTCGGATTGTCCACTCGGCTCGGCCAGATGGTGGCTCCGAACAGCACAGGGCAATGATTTGGGCGGCGGCGGCTCCATCAACTTTTGCCGGAGTGGGGGGAGTTTTTCTCGATTTCCGTTCTAATGCTGGTTTTTCGCCTTTTTGAAGAAATCTTTGACGAATACGTCCCACTGTATTTCTATGAACTTCTAAAGCTTCGCCTATTTCTTCATCTGTCCATTTCCTTTTCGCCTGTTCTCCCTCGTCACACATCAGCAAAATCCGAGCGTGGAGAATTTTTTTAGCTGGTGCATAGCCATTACGACTGATTTGTTCGAGGTTTTCTCTTTGTTCCCCTGTTAGATTGACTTTATCTCGCCGACCTCTTCCCATGATTGATGTCCTCTGCTTGTTCGAGCTATTGCCCTATTTTAGCTGAAACAGTCCACTAGTAGCCATTTTGGGGATTTGGTGCGTTACTGCGGCGAAAAAACCCGATCCCTCCTCCCCAAAGACGTAGAAGAGAGCGGCTACTCCGAGAGAGCGGTATCCATCGTCTCAGTCTTGAGTGGAATGTACCGTCATTCCCATCGGATGGTGGTTTGTACGATGTCCGACTTATTTGGGGTGAAGATGTCTCTGGGGACAGTCAATCGTCTGAGAAAGGAAGGAAGTGAGGCACTATCAGCCCTCTGTGGCGGAAGCCGAAGCCTACATCCAAGCCGCGCCGATAGTGGGGGCCGACGAGACGGGTTTTGCACAAGGAAATGCCGATGGACAAAATCCTCAGTCCAAGAGAGCTTGGTTGTGGGTAGCCGTCACCCCGTCGGTCAGCTTCTTTCAAGTCATGCTGTCGCGCTCTAGTGCAGCGGCTCAAGCAGGGAATGAGATTTGGGTGGTAGCAGGGAATTATAAAATTTTGCCATTATCTTGAATATTTTAGGAAAATTCTGTGTTACGATAGTCCGTTGGTTATCCCGTTTTCAAGTTGATTGAGGTGGAACAGTTATGAAATTAACTACTCTTTTTTCAATTTTTATCCTATCTTGTGTTAGTTTAGCTAATCCTAGCCGTGCAGAAAATCCTGATCATGTTAAGAAACTTAAGTAAACCAAACAATGCCCAGGATGTGATTTGAGTGGTGCGGATTTGAGGGGATTAAATCTAAGACAAGCCAATTTACAAGGTGCGGATTTGAGTGGTGTTAATCTAAGCGGTTCTGATTTGACAAAAGCCAATCTAAGTAATGCAATTTTGACGGGATCTAACTTGGGTGGTGCCAAGTTGATAGGGGCAAATCTATCTAGCGCAAGACTTAACAGTTCTTATATGGGCGAGACAAAATTAATGGATGCCAATTTAAAGGTAGCAAGTTTGATAAATGCTGATATAGGCCAGGCTAATTTTACAGGTGCCGATGTTACAGATGCTAATTTTAATGGTGTAAGATGTCATACTTGGACAACTTACACAGGGCTAGATGGAAGCACAAGTACAGCATGGTGTAAATAACTAACACTATCCTTTAGATTCAGTACAGCTTCGGTAAATTTTATGATGCAACTCGAAGACTATTTTAACTTTCTAGCCCCTAATGACATTCGGTTAAAAGGAACAAGAATTGGTATTGAAACCATTCTCTATGACTATATTTATCATGCCAAAACACCTGAAGAAATTGCTAAAACTTACTCATCTTTGAGCTTAGAACAAGTTTATGCAACAATTCTGTACTATTTGCATGAGCAAGAAAAAATAACCAATTACTTAACCGAATGGATCGAACATGGAGAAAGAATGAGAGAAATACAAAAACAAAATCCTCCTCCTGTTGCGGAAAAATTGAGAAAATTAAGGGAACAAAAAAAAGCAATCAAACAAGCAAATGAGTCTGAAATATCTCTTAGATGAAAATGTTGATCCTCTCTATGCGACTCAACTAAGAAGACTCAAGCCTGATTTAGTTATTAGAGTGATTGGAGAACCTGTTACACCAGATAAAGGAACATTAGATACTGAAATTCTCTGCTGGTGTGAAGAAAATAATTTTATTCTGGTAACAAATAATCGGACTTCTATGCCAGTACATTTGGTTGACCATACAGCAAAAAATCGTCATATTCCTGGTATTTTTATTCTGAATCCTAATTTGAGTATTGGGGAAAATATAGATGAGTTAATTCTGGCGGCTGAAGCTTCATTTGATAATGAGTATCAAGACCGAATTGATTATCTTCCTTTACCTTGAATCTGTTTGACTTAAGCATAATATAATTTATCACCATCAACGATCTTCATTATTTTGCCGTTGTTGTTCTTCCCAATCGCGCTGTTCTTGTTCTTTCCACTGGCGATATCGTTCTTCTGCTTCTACACGATCACGATGACGCGCCTCTGCGTGACCCGCTTGAGGAATTGTATCTTTCTGCTCCCCTGATGTGCTTGAAGATCCTCCAGCTATTGCACAAGCGATAAAACCAATGACTCCCAATATGAAATTGATGAAATTATCACCAGTCAATAGCCAATTTACAAACCAAAAAGTGATAAAAATAAAGAAAAATAGACGAAAAAACACACTTCTCATGGCTCTTCCTTTTTCTTGAGCAATGAACTCAGCCGCTAA
Organism: Microcystis sp. LE19-84.1B; assembly: GCF_027531875.1. Lineage (NCBI taxonomy): Bacteria > Bacillati > Cyanobacteriota > Cyanophyceae > Chroococcales > Microcystaceae > Microcystis > Microcystis sp. LE19-84.1B. Next base: position 49,282 of record NZ_JAPZSR010000336.1, read on the forward strand.
AGTGCCAGTTAAAAATCCAGATAGCAAGTGAGAAATTTGTTGCCCATATATAAAAACAAAAACTAAAAAAATTGAAAGGTAAACATATAAAAAATTGACCAGAAAGCCATCCTTATCATAATTTGGATCAAAATTACTCTGACCTCCTAACGCTAAAAATCCTAGATAGCCAAAAATCAGGCTACTCAACCCAATCTGAGGAGTGTTAGTCGGGGCGAAGATCCAAATCCCCAATCCTCCAACAATCCTAGTGATGATAGTAACAATCCAAAAATGACGAATTTTATAGGACTTGACTGACAAGCCTAAAATCACAAACCCTATAGTACCGACAATAAGATATTTAAAACTACCATGTAGAAACGGGGCGAATAAAATCCATCTTAACCCAAAAGGCAAAGAAGAAGAAATAATCTCATATTGATTTAATTGATGATCAAAAACAAATTGGTCTAAAATTTCTACAATCCAGAAAATAGCGACAAAAACACCTATAATCGTCATTTTTGTCTTTAAGTGACCAGTCATGAGATGATTAGTTCTTCTTGCCATATACTTTTTGAGGGAGAAAACTCTAGTCATTCCCCATTATAGTTCAGACACTGAGCCAGACAACATTAACTTGCACCATCAATACTCCTGTAGGCACAATTACCGCCACCGATGCCGATAATAACCCCTTAACCTACAGTGCGATCGCTGATCTTGTAGGTTGGGCCCGTTGTGGGTAAACAATAAATATATTTTCGTAACAGAAAGCTCATGATTCATGGATGATAAGCCGTAATAACCAGACTTCTATCGTCACCATAAATTGCTTCAACACGACGAAAACTAGAATGATTCCACCAGACTTTAATTCTATTTCCCTTGGCTGGAGCAGACCCAACAACGGCATAACCAGCATTGAACATCAATTGTTCAAAAACTTCTGCTGGCATTGTTTTAGATGAAATGGGAGAAAGACCATCAATTTGATGCTTATCGAGGGTCATAACTCCCTTTATAGGTTGTAAAAATTTGATAACCGGGTAAAACTAAGCTGATACCCGCAAAACTATGTATTGTTCCTGGATAACTTTCTTCTGCATCACTACCCCCCAATCGCCAACAGAAAGAACCCAACCAAATATAAAAGCCTGGAATCAGTGCGTCCATCGAATAGGCAATATGCTTTAACTGAGGGTTAACTTCGTTTGATGATCCCTTTTTTTGAGAAACTTTTATTTTCATTTATTTTCATTATTTTAAACTTATACTCATTTAAGAACTATACCATATTTTTATTAGCATTGACGATGACAATTATCACAATTCCACACTTAAACCCTTTGGTGCGATCGCTGATATGGTAGGTTGGGTTGAGGAAGGAAACCCAACGCTAATCAAAGATATTTGAAGGCCTTATTATCTTCAACCGTCCCATCGAACTAAGATAGTGCAAGCTTAAAGATGGCTTTTAGTTGTCAGCTAAATTTTTGCGCCAATTTCGTCAAATTGCTTCAAGAGATTTGATTGCGAACGCCACTGAAAGCAGCGTATGCGATCGCTATAGCATCTACAGCATCATTAATGGGCATTTTTGTCAATCCGAATAAATACTTAATTTGTTCGGCCACCTCCGCTTTAGTGGCCCTACCATGGCCCAGATGACATTTCCAACTAGCTTGATGGAGGAAAATCGGTTCAATTCCCCCATCGCGACAGCTAACTAGATTGATAATTCCCAATGCTTGCAGGACTCCACCGGCTGCCTTGATTTGCCGGTTAAAAAAGGGCATTTCCACGGCAATTTCCCCCGGTTTATATTCTGCGATTAACTCCTTTAAATCCCGTTCAATTTCAATCAAACGCTGGGCAGTAGAAAGATTTTTAGAAGTTTCGATCGTGCCGTAATCGACTAAAATCGGCATTAACTCACTATTATCCCGGAGAATAGCCCAACCGACAATCGCTAATCCGGGGTCGATACCCAACCAAGTAGTCATAGATTAAGCCAAAAAATCTTGGACGATTTGGAGGATTCTTTGGGATGCTTGTCCATCTCCAAAAGGATTAATTGCATTAGCCATACGATCATAGGCGATTTTATCCCCTAATAATTCTCCCGCTTGTGCTAAAATTTGCTCTGGATTAGTACCAATTAATTTCGCTGTTCCCGCTTGTACTGCTTCCGGTCTTTCCGTGGTTTCTCGCAATACTAAAACCGGTTTTCCTAAACTAGGGGCTTCTTCTTGAATGCCCCCAGAATCAGTTAATAATAAATAACAGCGTTGAATCGCCCCCACTAACTCGGCATAATCGAGAGGTTCAGTTAAAAATACCCTGGGATGATTGCCCAAAGCGGACTTTATTGGTTCTCGGACGGTGGGATTGCGATGGAGGGGTAATAATAGGGCTGTATCGGCATATTTTTCTAACAACAAAGTGAATCCTTTGATAATATCCTGTAAGGGTTCGCCCCAATTTTCCCGGCGGTGAACCGTAGCTAATAAAACCCGATAATCTGACCAATTTAAGCCCGCAATTTGACATTCTGGTGCGGTTTTGGCTACGCTTAATAAAGCATCAATAACTGTATTACCGGTGTGGTGAATATTTCCCGTCACCCCAGATTTTTGTAAATTTTCTACGGCTAAAGTAGTGGGAGCAAAATGTAGGGTAGTCAGTTGAGAAATTAGGCGGCGATTAGCTTCTTCGGGATAGGGATTATAGATATCATTAGTTCTTAATCCTGCCTCTACATGGGCGATAGGAATTTGTTGATAAAAAGCCGCTAAAGCAGCAGCAAAAGCCGTGGTAGTATCACCTTGCACAATAATTAAATCTGGTTTTATGCGCTCAAAAACCGTTTCTAAACCCCGTAAACTGCGGCAAGTAATATCGGTTAAAGTTTGACGGGTTTGCATAATATCCAGATTTTCATCTGCTTTTAAAGCAAATAATTCCATCACCTGCGCTACCATTTCTTTATGCTGTCCCGTCAGAATTACATGGGTTTGAAACTGTTCCGATTCTTGAAAAGCACGAATAACGGGAGCTAATTTAATCGCTTCAGGACGAGTTCCAAGAGTAATACAAATTGATTTCAACATATTATTATCAGTTATCAGTTATCAGTTATCAGTTATCAGTTATCAGCTATCAGTTATTAGTTATCAGTTCACTGATTACTGTTTACTGATCACTGAAAATCGCTTGAATTGTGCTGTTTTGTCATTTTTCACTCGTGGGTGGTTGTTGAACGATAAATTGGGGATAGAGTTGCATTTGCTTAGGATTTAAAGGTCGAGAGATGGTCAAAACTTTTTGTTTAGCTAACTCTTGAGTCATGGTATCTAAAGTTTGAGCGATACGCAAATTATATTCTAATTGTTCCCCGGAAGAAAGCAGATTACTTAAGCCATCGATTAAACGTCTTAAATTCTCGCGAAATTGGGGATCACCGATTAACTCATCGATATCGGAGGTGATTTTTTGAGTATTTTCAAAAGTAACCCTAGCGGATTCGAGAGTTTTTTGCAGTACGACAATTGTAGCAGGATCGTTAATAGTTTTAGTAATTTCTCGTAAATTATTCGATGTTTCCACCGCATTATTCAAAATAGTCTCGATATTTTGCATGACTTGTTTAGTATCAATTTCATCTAAACCTGCATTCAACCTCAGGGCGGTATTATTGAGATTATTAGCGAGACTACCAATACCTAAACTAGCTTGATTAATATTACCGAGAGTATCAACAATTTGTCCGCGATTTTCGCTGAGAACAGCATTGAGATTAGCGACCAATTGGGAAGATTGTTGAAAAGTCCTGCTGATTTGACTGCGATTTTCCTGAACGGTATTATCTAAAGTATTGACAAAACGGGAGGCATTATTAGCCGTATTAGTGACCGAGCGACTGGTGGTAGCTAATTCCAAAGATAGACGAGAGATTTCTCTTTGGGCATTACGGATAGTCTGGGAGGTATCATCGGATAAACGGGCGATTTTTTGAGCTGCTATAGCGGTATTTTTGGTGACATCATTGAGATTACCCACAAATTCAGGACTGGTAAAAGTATCCACTAAACGACCAACACTAGACATTAATTGTGTTCCTGTTGTCCCCTGTAAACGAGTATTATTACAGAGAATTAACTGTTGATCACAGTCGGGAGCCAGAGGGTCGAGATTTTTGGCCTCAGCACTTAAAGAAACTAAGGGAGTGATATCGATGGCTGCCTCCCCAATTAATCCGGAAAGATTGGTAGTAACAGTTACCTTCCTAGGCATAACTAAAGTAGCAGAAGCTATCTCGGCAATAACCTCCACTTGATTACTCCCCGGGATAAAACTCGTAATTCTTCCCACTCTCACCCCGCGAAAACGCACCGGCGCCCCGACTTGTAACCCTTCCACGTCGGCAAACTCGAAGATTAATTGATAGGTTCTTTGACCAAATCCCCCCCCGCGAACCCAGATAGCGAGCGCCCCAAAGACCAATAATCCGCCTAGGGCAAACAAACCTAGTCTTCCTTCCCGTAAAGCTCGCGAACTCTGCATGATTTTTCTCTCATTCTCGATAGTTCTTAATTTAGCTTAATCTAGCTTAAACGATTGTCCTAATCGGGCCTTCAATGCTGGCGCTAAAAAATTGCCGGATCATGGGATGATCGGTACGATCGATATCTGCCACTAATCCCTGCCATTGCACTTTTCCCTGATAGAGAAATACTACTCGATCGGCGGTGCGTCGGATGGTGCTTTGTTGGTGAGAAACCATCACATAAGTGTTCGCAGACCCCGATTTTTCATGGAGAGTCCGCACTAGATCCTCGATAATTGTGGAAGCTATCGGGTCTAATCCGGCGGTAGGTTCATCATACAGCAGTAATTCAGGATTATCGGCCGGATTATCGGGATTAGTGATAATAGCGCGGGCAAAAGCCACCCGTTTACGCATTCCCCCCGATAGTTCCGAAGGATAAAGGTCACTAATTCCCTGTAAACCGACCATTTCCAGGCTTTTTTCCACTAATTCCCTAATTATGGCTTTTTTTAAATTAGTTTGTTCATAAAGATAAAAACCGACATTTTCCCCGACGGTGAGAGAATCAAACAGGGCCGTTTGTTGAAAAACTAAGGAAGTTCGCATCGCTTCTCGACCATCTTCTAGCAATCCCTGACGCAATTGACCTTTAATACGAATTTCTCCAGCATTTATCCCCGTTAATCCCGCAATTAACCGTAAAACCGTTGATTTTCCCGTTCCCGACGGCCCGATAATTACCAGGGCCTCCCCTCGATAAATGGTTAAATCTAAACCATCGAGAATAACATTATCCCCGAATCTTTTCGATACTCCTCTCAATTCAATTAACGGTTCTTTCATCGTCGCTTAATTATCTTATAGCCTCTGGAATTTTAGGGAGATGGGGAAGTGGGGTAGATAGGGAAGTGGGGAAGTGGGGTGTGGGGTGTGGGGAAGTGGGGAAGTGGGGAAGTGGGGAAGTGGGGAAGTGGGGAAGTGGGGAAGTGGGGAAGCTGTCTCATCACCCTATCACCCTATCACCCTATCACCCCAAAACCCTATCACCCCAAAACCCTATCACCCCAAAACCCTATCACCCCAAAACCCTATCGCCCCAAAACCCTATCTCCCGACTCCTGAATACTGACTCGATTCTGGCTGCTATAGTAGAAAAGCACCCATTGCTGACGATATCTGAGGTAGATTGCCGTGACTATTGCTTTAGACCAACTGCTTACCCCCGACATTTTTCGACCAGCGCGTTATTTGGGCAACGAGTTAGGCGCTAAACATAAAGAATGGGCAAGTGCTGTGGTTCGTTGGGTGTTAACCTATCCGGAAGTGTACGAAGTGGGGGCATCTAACCTCGGCCATATTATCCTCTACAATATCCTCAATGCACAACCTCGCCAACTCTGCGATCGCACTTATTTACCCGCACCGGATTTAGCCCAAAAACTCAAACAGACAAAAACCACCTTATTTGCCCTAGAATCCCGTCGTTGCCTCACCGATTTTGATATTCTCGGTTTTAGTCTTAGTTACGAGCTAGGAGCCACCAATATTTTAGAAATGCTCGACCTAGCGGCAATTCCCTTGACTTGGAGAGAAAGAGACTCGGGTAACTATCCGCTAATTTTTGCCGGGGGACAAACTGCCACCTCTAACCCCGAACCCTACGCCGACTTTTTTGATTTTATCGCCCTTGGTGATGGCGAAGAATTATTGCCAGAAATCGGTTTAATTTTAGAAGAAGGTAAACTAGCTAATCTAAGCAAAGAAGAACTATTACTAGATTTAGCCCAAATTCCGGGGGTATATGTACCGCGTTTCTACGATGTCACCCCAATCGGTGCAGTTATCCCCAATCGTGACGATGTACCGAAGAGAATTTTACGCCGGGTAGCCACTCCTATCCCAGCCTATTCTATCGGTTTAGTTCCCTTCGTGGAAACGGTTCACGATCGCCTGGTGGTGGAAATTCGTCGCGGTTGCACTAGGGGATGTCGTTTCTGTCAACCGGGGATGTTAACCCGTCCCGCGCGGGATGTGCAACCGGAAGCAGTCATCGAATCGATTGAAAAAGGAATGCGAGCGACGGGATATAATGAATTTTCCTTATTATCTCTCAGTTGCTCCGATTATCTAGCTCTACCTGCCGTAGGTATGGAGATTAAAAACCGTCTCCAGAATGAGAATATATCTCTATCGTTACCCAGTCAAAGAGTCGATCGCTTTGACGAAAATATTGCTAACATAATTGGGGGCAATCGTCAATCGGGTTTAACCTTTGCACCGGAAGCGGGAACCCAACGGATGCGCGATGTGATTAACAAAGGGTTAACCAACGAAGAATTACTCAGAGGGATAAAAACTGCTGTCGAACAGGGTTGGGATAAGGTCAAACTCTATTTTATGATCGGTTTGCCAGGGGAAACCGATGTGGATGTCATCGGTATTGCGGAAACGGTGCGTTGGTTGCGTCGGGAATGTCGTTTACCGAAGCGGAAACCCCTCGATTTTACCCTAACTATCTCGAATTTTACCCCTAAACCCCATACCCCCTTCCAGTGGCATTCCGTCTCGACGGCCGAATTTATCCGCAAACAGGAGTTATTAAAACAGGAATTCCAGGGTATGAGAGGGGTAAAAGTCAATTATACCGATGTCCGCATCTCGGCCATGGAAGATTTTATCGGTCGCGGTGACAGAAGTTTAGGGAAAGTGGTGCTGCGCGCTTGGCAATTGGGAGCGGGGATGGATGCTTGGTGGGATAATACAGAAAAAGCCTATCAAGCATGGTCACAGGCGATCGAAGAATCCGGTTTAACCTGGAAATATCGTCAGGTAGAACAGGGAGAATGGAATATTTTTGTCGATGCAGACAAAGATATTTTAGAGCGTCCTTTGCCCTGGGATCATCTGGATACCGGTATCGATAAAAAATGGCTAGAGGAGGACTTAAAACGCGCTCTAGACGCGGCAACGGTTCCCGATTGTTCTTTTGAGGGTTGTTCCCATTGTGGCGTTTGTAGCGTCGATTTTGGCCATAATATCGTTATTGAAGCGCCTGCGATTCCCGGTTTTGCCGGACATTTTCAACCCAATCAAGAACGCGCCCAAAGAATTCGGGTTTGGTTTGGCAAAATTGGCGAAATGGCCCTAGTTAGCCACTTGGATCTGGTGCGTTTATTTGATCGCGTCGTCCGTCGGGCTGCTATTCCCATTTCCTTTACCGGTGGATTTCACCCTGGTCCGCGCATTTCGATCGCCAATGCTTTATCCTTGGGAGCAACCAGTAGCGGTGAGATTGTCGATTTTGAATTGACAAAAGTGATCGATTTAGAGACGTTTAAACAGCAGTTAAGAGCGCAATTACCCGCAGATTTACCAGTTTATCAGGTGGAAGAAATTCCCTTAAATGCTCCCGCTGCCACCCGTTTGTTGGAAAAAGCCGAGTATTTGCTCACTTTTAATAGTGAGGGAATTGACTGCCAACAGTGGCAAAATTGGCTCGAGGCAATTAAGCAAGCAACGGTGATGGAACGGGAAAAAACCACCAAATCCGGCAAAAAAGTCACGATTAATCTGCGAGAACAATTATATGAATTAGAGTTAAAAACTGTTGACAAACAAGCCGTTTTGTGCTATGTGGGCAGTTGTCGCAAT
>NZ_JAPZSR010000399.1:0-9639 GCF_027531875.1 Microcystis sp. LE19-84.1B
GATTTCTCGGCTGGTGAGAGAGAGTCTATCTTTCTCTAAAAAAATGGAGAATCACGTTGGGGCTGTTTGGTATTTTATCCATGACTACAACGCACAGCTGGCAAAGGATTAAGCCGCCATCACTACTACCGAATCACCACCGACACAGATAATTTCCTCGGTATTTTGATCAGCTACTAATTGGGATTTTAAAGTATGATAACCTCTTTTACCCCCCAAAAAATCTTTCTGTTTCTTTTTGGGGCGTTCAATGGGAGTTTCCGTTACATCCATTACCGTTACGACCGGTATCTCTGCTTGATTGAGTAAAGCTTTTTTTCCTTTTAAACGGAAGTTTCCCGATTGTAAAAGCATTTTTTCCGTCTTATTTACAATCCGACATATAGTTGATTCTGATAGTTCCCAGCTTGTACCAATGTGAAAATATGTTCTATATTCTCGCCAATATTCTAACGTTACTAAAACTTGTTCTTCTATAGATAGTTTAGGTTTCGGTCCCCTTTTAGATGGTGAATTAGAGTCGGCTTCAACACTTTTTACTGATTCTACCATCTTTCTATATGTTTGTTTATACACACCGAAACGGCGTTTGAATTGTTCATCTGATAAGTTTTGATAATCCATAATTTTGCTAATAAACATAGCAAAATTATAGATGATTTCCTGACCTAAGATCACATTTTATTCTTTTTTCCACTTCAATCTAAGAATTGAGAAAAAAGCAAAACCTTATATTATACCATAAAAAAATTATGCAAGAGGTCTAATTTGTAAAGGGATACGCCCGACTTGATCAACTAAAGAAATCGAGGCAAGAAATCCAATCAGTAAGAACAGATCGATTGCTCCAGAACCTTCCGCCGCCACCATATCTTTGAAAATAAAATTAGGCTGAGTTTTGGTAAATAGGGTTGCTAAAATCGTTGGGGTAAAAATACCAATGCCGTAGGTGGCTAGATCCTGCAAAAACCAAGGAACAGCCGCTAATATAGTTGCTCTGAGATAGCGAGGGGAAAACAAAAGCTTGTATTTTTGCTTGCGTTGCTGGCCGATTCTCTCTACTAAGTCCGCAAGCTCAACTGGGCGTTGCAGTAAAGCTTTAGCAGAACGTTGAGCATCCTCTTGGCGATTGTGAGATATTAACCAATGGGCGCTTTCTGGGATTCCTGTCCTCAATAAAAAAACAATAATTCCTGGAATAACTAAACTGGCGTACATCCAATGCCAAGCCCCTACTTCAGGGTTAATCCGCAGTACCAGTAATCCGATTAAGACTCCGCCTAGGGAGCCAATTGATTGAAAAGCAAAAGCTCCTAATACCATTCTGCCCCTAAAACTACTAGGAATTGACTCAGAAATGATCAGATGGGCTGTGGGATAGTCTGCCCCAAGAGCAACCCCAACGCAAAATAAAAAGAAAATCAGGGAGGGAACATTCCCAGCGATCGCTGTTAAACTGACAAAAACAGTAAAAATCGCCATTTCAGACACAAAAACTAACTTTCGTCCTAGGCGATCCGCTAAATTTCCGAATAGGGAAGCCCCCACCAAAATCCCCAAAAGCGTTGCGGCAGCAACTGAACCTTTTAGGGCTGATGCTAAGTTAAAATCTTGCTCAATTAAGGGAATAGCAACTCCAGTCAGAAAGATGACCATGCCTTCAAAAAACTTGCCAGTAGCCGCCAAAATCCAGATGCGCCATTGCATCAAACTTAGGGGACGAGGAGGAGTTTCATCGATATAACTTTGTAGGCTTTTCATAGGATAGAGCTATTAAAACTATAGTTTTAATAGCTGGTTAGATTTAAATTGAGTTTAAGGCTGATTTAATTTAAGATTAAGATTTTTGGCTCTTCGTTACTATTGATGTTAAATAAGTAGTCGGACATAAATTATGTTGTCTATCTTAAGAAATGTACATTGCCGCAATTCTTACTGACTACTGACTCCTTACCCCACAGTTAACTTTACTTTTGTCCAACTACTTATAGTTCTTACATAATTAATTTTTTAGAGGGAAAAAATGAGAAAAATAGGCATAAAATTGCATAAAATCTCTCAATATTGATTAATGCTCATTTTTAATTCTCCTGACGACCAGCTACTGGCTCGGAAACTCCTCACCTAAGGTCAGATTTTTGATTTTTTCAAGAGGTCTATTTTCTTAATTTTCCTGACTACTGACTACTGGCTACTGACTCCCAACCCTAACAACAATTTTTGATTTTTACCAGAGGTCTATTAACAATCGTTTTCGAAAATGCCTTGACTATCGTACCCCGAATGAGGTATTCTATGAAAGCAAATCAGACAGTGATGCAATTCAGGCTTGAATTAGCCCAATTAAGGAGCTAGGGTGAAGAAAAATCAGATGATAATGGCTGTAATCGCCTTTGCTGCGGGAGCCGGCACAATATTCGCCGCTATTGTCATTTTTGACATTGATTTTGTTAAATGGGCTAACTGTAGTGCGCCTTTTGCCGATCCCATCGATCGGGAATCGGCCATTTGCCGCAGATAATCTGGCAGCTCCTGACAACCCTTATATTACAAATACTGACATCTATCTCAGGGGGAGACTGCCTATCGAGCTAAGTGGGCAAGATTGCAACTGAGAGTGTAATCTCCAAGCTAATAAATATTGGAATAGTGGAACATGGAAGCAACACTCGGCATCATCTTATCGCTACTTTCGGCAACTGCCACAGCCATCTGGACAGTTTGGACTTGGAGCGAGCAACAAGAGGAGGAAAAGACGCAGAAACGAAATCAGATTGCCGCTCTGTATATCAATCCCTTCCTGTTCGCCGCTCACGAATTGCAAGTCCGACTTGACGGCATCCTCAATCAGCAAGAGTTGGAATTTTTTAGACGGGAATATCCCGAAGCCAATGAAATCGGTTCTCCCGAAGCCTTAGAACTACTCTATGTCCTGGTGAAATTCTTTGGCTGGTACTGGTACGTCTATCGATACGGTCCCTACACCAGAGACAAGAAGGCGATCGAACTGATTAGCAAAATTATCAGGACTTTTGCCAACCGCAAGGACTTTGTTGGAGACGCTTTCTATTTTTCCTTCTCAGAGCAGAGATCTCTGGGACAGACATTCGTTAAAGTCTTTGGGCAAGCCGAATCGATCTACCCTGAGTTGGAAGCTATCTCGCTCTATCAATTTGCCACAGAACTGAGGGACGATATCCAGAAAGATCGCCCTATGTATCAGAATGTCATCAAAACGATCCAAGTCATCGATGGCGCCGAGCGAGTTGAGCAGCTGCCAGGATGCGATCGCCTGATCGCCGTACACAATGACTTGATCGACCTGCTTAATTATCTAGAAGCCCAAGAAGGCTTCTGTATCTCGGCCAAGGCACGCCAGAAAATTCGATCTGCAGCAAGCCTTCCCACAGATACCGAAATCATCCACGCTATTGCGGGGCGGGTGCGACTGCGGATTCCTCGCCTGCGCCAAGATCTCTCCTACGCCGAGCGGTTGCGCCAGTGCCTTCAGTCCTTGGCTGGCGTGCAAGAAGTCCAAATCAATCCAGATGCTGCTTCAGTGGCGGTTAGCTACACGCCCACCCTCTCAGAGGCAACATTCCAACAGAGACTTTTTCAAGCCATTGCCCAGTCAGGATCAGTCAATTAGACCCCTGGTAAAAATCAAAAATTGTTGTTAGGGTTAGGAGTCAGTAGCCGGTCGTCAGTAGTCAGTAGTCAGGAGAATTAAGAATGAATAATAAGCAACTAAATAGGGTTGGCTGAATAAATCTAAAAACCTTGTTGGGTAAAACTTTTAGACCTTTTGGCCGTCAAAAAGTCCCGGATATGGGAGTGATCGGGGGAAAAATTCAGGGACTTTTGTCTCTCCGTCACTGGGCTATAGGAATCAAGGCTGACAGACTCAGTTGTCAAAAATTTATTGTCAATCAGTTTCGTCTGTTTTTGTCCCAAGCTGCTTATATTTTGCTGCTGGGGATTCGGCAAGCAGCACAGGGGACAAGATTGGCAAAGGCGACAGTTTCTCGTTTAAAAGAAACTCTTAAGTACCTAAGCAAAATTAATTACACATATCTAACCACCTCTTGCCTCTTGCCTATCTTCACTAGGAAATTAATTTTGCACGACTACTTATTAAAACTGCGGCAAAAGTTAGTGTTTCGGTCAGAGAAGTATTAGTTGAGTTAGCAGCTCATTGTCCATTTGCCTATGAAATTAGTCTAATTTCATAGCGACTTTCCAGTGGAGTTCAATTGATTTTTTCTTAAAGCCAAGCTTTCCTAGTATTATTGTATCTAAATGACAATTTTAGTCGCTTTTTTAGGTTCTTCGGTTTGTGTTATGTAATGGACGGGGGTTATAAGGGATGTAACCCTTATATAGAAAAGCATTTGGCGATTTTTGTCAATTGTTTTCGCTCTAGAGCGAACTAATCAATTAAGTCTCTTGCCAGATAAGGATTTAGTCGATTTATGCCCCCCTATCGAACCATACCAAGTAACGAAGAACCCTTTTTTAGGCTTTAATTGTTAATTTTGTGCGGTTGATTAAGGATTTTTACTTACTTATTTAACCCCCAAAAAAACTGGATGTAAATCCAGTTTTTCGGGTTCCTTGTTTTTTGGTTCATGAATAATGCAGGTTAGGCTGCTTGGCAGCCTAGCAGCTTGGCTATGGCTTCTCTCTACTAGCACTTTTTGAGAATTTACAATTTTAGTTCAATTTCCCCCTAAACGGCGCACTGCACTCAAACATTAACATCAATCGGTATTGTCAAGTTGGACGTTATGTCAAATCCGTTTTATCTAGAATCGGCGATCACTTATTCATCCCTTTTCTCTTAAACCCTTCTGCCTCCTGCCCCCTGCCGACCGCCTAGCCTTTGCGATAACTTAGGTAATCAAAGCGGATTTAGTATTATGTATCAAACGGAGGTTGTGCAACGAAACGAGAAATTTACGGTCGTATCAAACCTTAAACCAGAGAAATCGTGAGTGAGGGTTAGCCATCCGTTTTAACGGATGGTAGTCGAGCGAACAAGGGGATTTATCCCCCTGTATCATTTATTAGTTTGATTCTCAATGTATTTTTTAATAGTTTCCGTAGAAGCGTTGCCAGCAGTTGAGCAGAAATAGCTAGGAGTCCACAGAGTGGGTAGTTTTAACAATTCTGGAAATTCTTTTCTTAAGTGATGAGATAGTCTCCCTTTGATTCTTTTAATTATTGTGGTCGGGGAATAACTAGGGTCTGATTCCAAAAATAAATGAATATGATCTGGCATTATTTCTAATGCGTTCTCGCGTAGCGAGCGCGTTCTCGCGTAGCGAGCGCGTTGCGACCAACCTCCAGTTATTTTCTTTGCACAGGTCAAAAATAATCGACTGCGCTCTTAACTTAATGTCCCCTTTTAATACCGCTTTTCTCCGTTTTGGACACCAGACAAAGTGATAGTTAAGTAGTGTTACCGAATGAGGATTTCTTCTATAATCTTCCATCTACCCTTGACAAATAGTGTATTTCCAACATATCCTATATACAGGAGGTAAGTCAAGATGTACGGAGTTCAAGAAGTTCTCATCCATACAGACAGCGAGATAAGGGCTGTCTTAGAGTTTGTCTGTGAAGAAGCTAACAAGCTGGCTAATTGTGGTATTTATTATTGTCGGCAAATGCTTTTTAAGGCAGGGCGATATATCGGTAAATATGACCTTGATTCTCAGTTGAAAAATAACCCTCATTTTCGAGCCATGCGGTCATGTTGCGCTCAACAATTGCTACATGATGTTGCTGAATCTTTTTCTTCCTATAAAGGGCTTTTAGGTCTTGGGAATAAAGGGCAATTACCTAATAAGTCTAGACCACCTAAATATCGAAAGAAAGGGGGGATGGCAGTAGTAACCTATACGGCAAGATATGTGAAGTTAACCGAAAAAGGGTTAAGGTTTTCGTTGGGGGATCAGGTAAAAGCTTGGTTCGGGATTGATAGTTTTTATCTGCCAATGCCGTCTAATTTGAGGTTTGAAGACATTAAAGAGTTTCGGATCGTTCCTAGAAATCTTAGTTTTTATCTTGAGTGTGTTTATAAGCAACCCGATCAAGAGAAAGTTAAGCCTAACAACAATGTACTAGGAATAGATCACGGATTGGGTAACTGGTTAACCTGCGTTTCTAACACGGGAAAGTCTTTTATCTTTGACGGAAAAAAGGTTAAGTCTCAAAATCAATGGTATAACAAGCGAGTTGCTCAAATTAAGACTGGTAAGCCGCAGGGTTACTGGGATGAGGAATTAGCTAAAATAACCGAAAGGCGTAACCGACAGATGAGAGACGCTACCAATAAAGCTGCTCGTTTTATTATCAATTGGTGTCTCGGCAATGACATTTCTACTGTCGTTTTTGGATGGAATCAGCGACAAAAAGACTCGATTGAGTTGGGAAAGAAAGTTAATCAGGAATTTGTTAGTATTCCCACAGCGAAGCTTAAAAATCGCATTTGTCAATTGTGTGAAAAGTACGGGATTAAATTCGTTGAAACTGAGGAAAGCTACACCTCAAAGGCTTCTTTTTTAGATGGTGATTCGCTACCTAAATTCGGTGAGAAACCCGAAGGGTGGCAGTCATCAGGTAAAAGAGTTAAAAGAGGTTTGTTTAAAGCTTTTAGTGGTCAATTAATTAATGCTGATTGCAACGGTGCGGCCAATATCATTAAAAAAGTAGCCACACAGCTAGGGGTTTCTCTAGATAAGGTGGGTAGGGCATCTTTGACAGTGCCACAACGATATAAATTGGATAGCCTTTCTAAAATATATCGTAATCGAATAGAAGCGCGGTTTCAACCCGATTCTATTCACCGATTAGAATCCCCGTCTTTTTAAAGCGGGGAGATGTCAATAAGCGGATTTAGTGTAAGGCTTTTGCAACACAGGGTGAGAGCATCTCAAACGCTATTGACAATTGGCTAATTTTGTGATCCGCATGGGCATTTCAGGTGATACCAGTCAATCAGAATAGTTACGAAATCGACCCATTTGGTCGATTTTTGCTTAACAATTGAGATGGCAAATTCTCTTCAAATATGCCTGAATCGCCCTCTGGGTAAGCAACTCACACAAAGTTCATTTTGTCAAGGATTGTTAAGATGCGCTTGCCCTGTGCAACAGAACCCCAAACCCCGATTAATGTTGGGTTTCTGCGGCAATTGCGCGATTTTCTTTAACTTTTGTAAATTTGTATTAAATTATACAGATTTTTTCTTATGCTCACTTTTACGATTCCAGGTGGTTGACCTGCTCGCTCCCCCTGACCAACCTCGAACTTTGAAAATAGAGAAAAGTTTCGCTTTGATCGTCTTTTTCCAAAGTTTTAAGTTATATTTCTGCTGTACCAATCATTTTAAGCTTCTAAGCCATCAAGGTTTTCTGGCTTATTCTGCGGTTTGTGTTATGCAATGGCTCTCTGTATAAGGGTTCCATCCCTTATACAGAGAGCCATTTAGCGATTTTTGTCAATTGTTTTTGATCTAGAGCGAACTAATCAATTAAGTCTTTTGCCAGATAAGGATTTAGTCGATTTATGCCCCCCTATCGAACCATAACAAGTAACGAAGAGCCAAAAATCCATGGATATGATATATTTACCCCTCCATCCAATCCCCTTAATAACCCCTTAATTCCAGTTCAAGATGATCCCCCAGTCCCAAAGAGTTTAAACCTATCTTCTGGATTATCCTCTATTCCCCAAATACCATCAGCAACGGGGCAATTTACCTTTACTGATAAAACGCTAACTCAATATTTACATCAGGAAGTTTTACCAATTACCCAAATAGCACTAGAAAACTTTGCAAATTCTCCTAACCTCTACAACAATATAGAATTAGCATTTGGCTATGGCTGTAATGTTGAATTAGCACATACAATAGTTGACAATTTAGCCCAGGGACAATTAATTCCGGATATTCAAATTATCCCCCAATCTCAACTACAAGCTGATGGAGCTTTTGGTAATAATACAATTTATCTTTCTCAAGACTTATTTAATCCACAACAAACTAATTCTAGTCAAGCAGTCAACGTTTTATTAGAAGAAATAGGACATTACATAGATAATCAAATAAATCTTATAGATGCTCCCGGAGATGAAGGAGCAATTTTTGCCCATCTTGCCCAAAATCAGCAATTAACACCCACAGAATTAACAGCATTAAAATCAGAAAATGATCATAGTACCTTAACATCAGAAGGTCAAACCTTTGCAGTAGAACACGCAGACACACCAGGAGTATTTTTAGTTGATAACAACGGCGAAATTACCATAGACTTCTTAGCTGACTCCGGTAGTTACCATAACGAAATGGCTATTTTTAGCCTTCAAAATATGGATAATTTAACACCAGGTTCAGTAGATTATATCAAAGAAGCATCACGTCGGGCTTTAAGTAATTCTGTGTTAGGATATACAGTAATTATTGATATTAATGAAGGAGCAAAATTTGCTGGAGAACTAGGAGAAACTAATAAAAACGATGGTAATTATTCTGGTTTAAAAACCTTTAATTTTACCCCTGGAGATAAAATTGCCTTCATGTTAGTTCCCGAAGGAACTGTTAAGCAAGTATTTGATAATCCTAGTTCTGGTAATAGTCAACGTCCCCTATTTTCCATCGATGCTGCTAATCCTAACAATGCCATACAAATAGGACAATTACTACCAGGAACTTTTGGTTGGGAAGATATCAGAAACGACCAAAATACAGACGCAGATTACAACGATATTATCTTTAAAATTACAGGTGCTACAGGAACATTAACAGATATTGGTGGACTCTTTGCTAGTGGTAAAGATTGGCGGAATCTTCCCTTAGCTCAAGAAATTATTGCCTTTGCTAGTAGTATAACTTTAACAGCTAAATTATCTCAAGATACAGGAAGTAGTAACTTAGATGGAATTACCAATAATCCAGAAATTTCTGGTTCTATCAGTAATGCTGAAAATCTGAGTAAATTCCAGGCTAAATTCAGTGATGGTAGTAACTTTATGGATATTTTATCAGAACTGAAAGCTAATGTTAACTTTACCTTAAATAAAGATAAATTAGCGGCAATTAAAGGTAATCAATTAGCAGATGGAGAATATCAATTAACCTTACGCGGTGAAGATAAATCTGGTAATATTGTTGAATCTTTAGTTAAATTTACCTTGGATACTACCAAGCCAGGAATACCCACAGAAATAGGGTTAAAAAATGATAGTGATACAGTCACAAATCAAAATACACCAACTGTTACAGGAAAAGGTGAAACTGGTGCATTAATAGAAATATTTGATGGCCAAAATAAATTAGGACAAACAACAGTTGTTAATGGTTCTTGGGAAATTACCACATCTCAAATTACCGATGGATTGAAAAATTTAACTATCACAGCAACCGATGTTGCTGGTAATATAAGTGATGCTGGGACTAAAGAATTTACCATTGATTCAGCCTTACCACAAATTAATATTACCAGTCCTCAAGCTAATGCAATATTAAATTCAGGTGCAAGATTACAAGGTACAGTTAATGGTACAGGTTCAACCATAGATAAATTAACTTATCGCTTTGGTAATGGTAGTGAAATTAATGTACCAGTAAATGCT
>NZ_JAPZSR010000056.1:0-24347 GCF_027531875.1 Microcystis sp. LE19-84.1B
TGGTCGAGGGAATCAACAATAAACTTAAACTAATAAAACGGAGAGGCTATGGCTTTAGAAACTTTCGGAATTTTTGGGTTAGAAGTATGTTATCTTGGCATCTTGTATGTTGATTTAGCATAAAGGGTAACGAAGAGCCGAGAACACCAACGCCAAGCCAGAGGTATCGAAGATATTGACACTATCTTAGAAATTGAAAATTCTCCTTTAATGTTAAGCCAATCAAACCCCAATTCTTTGATGCTTCAAGCAGAAATACAAGAACACATCCGCCAGGCTATCGACCAGCTTCCCCCCAGGCTTCGAGAAACATTTGTGCTACGGTTTGAGCAAGAGATGTCCTATTCAGAAATTGCCGAAAAGCTGTCTATTTCTAATAGTAATGTTCGCAAGCGTATCCAACAAGCACGAGAGGCATTGCAACGACAATTAGGACAATATCTCTAGACTACATTGAATAGGGGCAATCCCCCTGTGGTTGCCCCATAATTGCCATTTCACTTGTAGCTTCAAGGTAAGATTCAAGCCTGTAGGGTAGGTTCTCTGAAACTATTATGCTAAAACCCTTGCGACTTCGACAATCATGATCGCCTGCTTTCCTAGTGCGATCGCTTTTTTAATGACTTCGCTGTTTCACTGCAACTGCTTTAACTGGTGATAGCGGTGGAAACCACGAAGATCGTCCTTTTCAATTCGTTGCTATTGGTCGGGCCTAAGGGTAGTGCGATCGGCTGAACTTATAGTAGACTGTTTCAGCTAAAATAGGGCAATATATTTCGGCTTAAAGTCTTAGATTATAGAATTTATAGCATTTTTCTAATACACTAAATTAGCTGAAACAATCCAATAGGGTGCGTTAACGAAGTGTAACGCACCTTTTCAACCGTCAATCCTCAAGCTTGTTGTCGGGAGGGAGTGCAAGCAGCTAACTCATCGCTATATTGTGATAACATATAAAGAAAACACAGTTAACTAACAGAAGGAAACTCTAATGAGTATTGCATTTTTTCAAGATATTATCGAATCGGTCGAGAGTCTATCCATTGAAGAACAAGATTATTTGTTTGATCTAATTTATCAAAGACGTATTGACAAACGCCGTCAGGAGATTGCTAAAAATGGGGAAGAAACCTTAAAGGCGTTAGCAATGAGAACAGCAAAAAAAGGCAGCGCTGAAGAGATAATGGCTTATTTGTTAGAGAATGAAGAAGAATGAAATTAGTTGCTGACAAGAGCTTTAAAAAAGCTTTTAAACGCTTAATGAGCAAAAATCCTCAACTACAAAGTAAGGTATCAGAGGTTCTACATTTGTTAGAGGATAACCCGTTCACTCCTTCTTTAAAATCTCATAAATTGACAGGTAGATTAGAAGGTTATTGGTCATGTTCTGTTAGTTACGATTGCCGTATTATTTTTACTTTTGGTAAAGATCCTGATTCAGGAGAAACTTTAATTGTTATAGTTGATATTGGAAAACACGACCAAGTTTACTAATTTATGTCTTTAAATCGAATACTTCTCGACAACGCTTATAAAACGCTACATTAACGGAATATAGCGCACCTTTTTAACCGTCTGTTTAAACAACTTAAACAACAAAAAGGCGATCGCCAGAGCAATCAAACTATCAAAACGGCTACAAGTTTTATTGTGAAAGAGTTTAAAGGTTTTGCAGCCAGATGAGTCGGGTGACTTGAGAGAGAAAAATTCACAAATGGGGTTTCGGGATCGTCTTAGGAATGATACAGCATAGAAATTGAGGAATTAAAAATGTACATTCTTTATAGCTCTGATGGCTCTCATACGGTTTTAGGAAAATCTACGGGTAATCGTCAAAATGAAGATGATGGGTCTTTTTGGATTACAGGTTGGTCCGATAAGACACGAGAAAGTGTATCGATAGGAGGGTTCTACACACTAAAATTCCCTGATCAACACAGTAACTCTGTTGAAGTTCTACAAATTGGTGGTGGCGGTATGGGAGGCATTCGTTTCGAGTTTACTGGTTAAGAACGGCTCTCCCGACATCATGGGGTAAAATGTTCGTCAATGTTACATTATTGTAGTGATTGAAATTAAATACACTTTCTAAGTGTCAGTCCAGTAGTCAATCCAGTAGGGTGCGTTAAACTTCGTTAGCGCACCTTTTTAACCGTCTGTTTAAACAACTTAAACAACAAAAAGGCGATCGCCGGAGCAATCAAAGCACTAAAACAGCTATAAGTTTTATTGTGAAAAGGTTTAGAGGTTTTGCAGCCAGATCAGTTGAGTGAGTCGAGAGAGAAAAAAATCGGTGCTAACTCAAAAAATTCACAAATGAGGTTGCGGGATCGTCTTAAGAGTGTAATGAGTACCTTGATTTTCTTGGAGGAATCAATCAATGACTGATACTTACACGATTTACATCGTAAATCAGAACCCTAATGGGCAACTTTTCTGGGCTTTTCTTGCTCAGCCAGAGGTCTCAGATTCACCAAAGGTATTTGCAAACTCAGACACCAATCTTTATATTGCTGGAGGCTCTCAGGATTTGAATTCATTTAAAATCCCAGTACAATATGTTATTGGTGCTGGTGCCTCAAACAACGCGGTTGGACTCAATACTGTAATTGAATCTAATTCTACCAGGAACAGCGATCTTACCAAGCTCTGGGATGTTACCTACGCCAACGTTCCACCGCGCCAAGGTCCTACTGTTCCTACTGCTCCATCTGGGACTAGTCCATCTGGGACGTTAGCCATGAAGACAAACCCATTTGACCAACAAAAAAATGCGGCGAACGAGTGGTATGAAAGTATGTCATTTGGAGTGAAGACATCGCAAGGCTTTATGGGTATAACCTGGAACCCTGCGCCAAATAAGACATATACAATCACTCCCAAGCTGGTTTTCTATATTAGTGTTGGGTATTACTCCAGTTACTCACTCGCAGACATTACTGCTGTAGCGAATGAGTCTGCAAAATGCAATACCAGTAAAGACTTTGATGTGCTTAAACAATGCACAGTAGTCTATAGTTCCACTGGTGAGTGGACGGTTAAACCAGGGAAACCCCCTAAGGAATTGCTTAATTCCACTAGAAGTGTCATGCTAAACTCTCTAGTGTGATCGCCTGATCTTGTAGCCAAATCTTGTAAGGTGCGTTAACGAAGTGTAACGCACCTTTTTTAATTATCAGTGATGACATCGCTTATTTATCTGAGTTGCGTGGGTATAGTCCTAAAGAGCATCTAAGTCATGGGTACATACAGAACATTTGACCAAGTTGAAGAAGAATACTACCGCGAACATCCAGAAGAAATTGACAGTTTTTTAACTGTTACCTTTGAGGAATATGCAAAGGACAAAGATACAGGTGCTTTATTGTCCGCATTGTGTATGATTAGCCGTGTCAAAGGAGTTACAGCAACAGCAGAAGCAGCAGGGATGAGCCAGAAAGGACTACAAAAAGCGTTATCAGAGCAGGGAAACCTACTTTTTGAGAATGTAAATGCGATTCTATATGCTATGGGCTATCAGCTTGTTCCACAAGCTTTGACAATGGATGTCAGAGACTAAAACACTTCCCTAAATTATTGAAAGTGCGATTTCCTAATAGGTTTATTATAGCAAAGATTTTACCCAAAGTTTACATATTTCGGAACACTACCAACTGCTATAGCGTTTACAAATAAACCGTGGAAAGACCCCTGTAGGGGCGCAATGCTTGCGCCCTTATATCGTTCCACGACTCAAATGTAAACGCTATATAGGATAGAAGACAGCGTGAGGGACAGTTCAGGAAAAACAGGAAGTTTAACAGATTCATTTGGCCAATAAATTTGGGCGTTGCTGATTTGAGATATGAATCTTCTTTTGTGGGATTTTTAAAACCTAGACCCAAACTAACTTTTGGATAGGTGCAAGGTTGTCATTCATACCTTGATTCAGCAACGCCAAAAAATCCAAGAGGCAGCCAGAGATATTCGTTTTTTCTTCACTTTTTGGGCGAAAAAAAACTTTTAGGATGCCTATAATAGGAGATAGAAAGGGTTAAAAACTAAAAAAAATGGCGGAGAGAGTCCAGAAAATCCTTGCCCAGTTTTTTTTCAGAGATAATCGCCACAAACAGAAACATAAATCGTAGGGTGCGTTAGCCAAAGCGTAACGCACCAATTTAATAATGAACTTGGTGCGTGGGGCGCGGATTATTAACTTGTTTTTTTGTCAGAGATTATCGCCACAAACACGCACCCTACAAGCTCAGGCTTACACAAAAAAAACAAATTTATGTTATTATTAAAATAAATCTCAGTCAATAAAAAATATTTATTATGAATATCAAAGTGGTTGTCTGGCAAGAAGATGATGTTTGGTGTGCAACTGTACCAGCTTTGTCTGGTTGTCATACTTGGGCAGAAAATTATGATGATTTGATGGTCATGGTTAAAGAGGCAATAGAAGGCTGGTTAGAAGTTTCTCATGAAAAAAAAATTACTTAAAATTTAAAAGTGTACCGTTTAGTAGGAGATTGAACTATAATTAAGTTGATGAACTTACAATTTGAGTGGGATAACCCCAAGGCAAAACTTAATCTCAAAAAGCATGGCATCAATTTTGAAGAAGCCAAGGCTGTTTTTCGAGATCCTCTAGCCTACATTTTTGATGATGAGTGGCATTCGGTCGGTGAAAAACGAGAAATTATTATCGGACACGATGACAAGAATCGCCTTTTAGTAGTTTGTTTTACTGAAAGAAATCAAATGATTCGTATTATCAGCGCACGTTTAACAACCAAAAAGGAACGCCAAGACTATGAAAAATACACAGGACTCTAAAACTAACCAAAATTTACAGGATGACCTACTTCCTGAATATAATTTTAATTATACTAAGGCTCATCCTAATCGTTTTGCTTCTCAGGTAAATGAGACAAAAATAACTGTAACCTTAGAATCGGATGTCGCTAAAGTTTTCAAAAATTCTGAAGATGTAAACAAAGCACTTCGAGCTATCCTATCTGCTATCCCTGAAAAATAAGTTAACAGTAATCCTGTAGGGTGCGCTATTCGATAGCGTAACGCACCAATTTAATAATGAACTTGGTGCGTGGGGCGCGGATTGTTAATTTTGGTTTTTTGTGAGAGATTATCGCCACAAACACGCACCCTACAAGATCGGCTATTCAGAAAAAAATAAAAATCTACACTTCAACCAAATGAACCCAACTTAGAGAAGATTTAACGCTGTTAAATAAGCGTTTATCGCTAGGGTATAAATTTGCTTGAAATCGTTGAGCTAATACTAGATAATGGGCATCATAAGTAGCAGGAAGATTCAAGGTTTGCGAAATTTCTATTGCTTGGTAATGGAGGTAACGATCTTCATGAAACTGAATAGGTAAATCTAAGACTTCTGTAAGGAGGGTTTGTGCTTCTTTCTCCAAAATTTGACCAGCTTTTTTCAGACGATGAAATACGTTAGTGACTTCGTAACATAATAAAGT
Source organism: Microcystis sp. LE19-84.1B (assembly GCF_027531875.1). NCBI lineage: Bacteria > Bacillati > Cyanobacteriota > Cyanophyceae > Chroococcales > Microcystaceae > Microcystis > Microcystis sp. LE19-84.1B. The sequence goes on from NZ_JAPZSR010000056.1 coordinate 5,487, forward strand.
TGGCGCAATCACTAAATTTTTCTCGGTTATCCATTTTTGCCAGAGTTGACTATAGACTGTTACAGAAGGTTCAACCGTTGTTAAACGAACTATAAAACTAGAATCAACACAGATAAATGTATTAGTCATTATTTTCTCTATTCATTCACAATTTCTTCCATCAATTGCCGCTCTCTTTCTTCTCTCATTTGATGAATAATTTCAGTAACATCGGTTTCAAATGGTTTTCCCTGACGACGTTCATAAATGGCTTTTCGAGTTGCGTCAATTCGTTCTAATGCAATTTCCCAAGAGGGTTGATCCTTGAGTTTTTTTCCTAACAATTCCTGTTCTTCTCGGGACAAGGATTTAATTGCATTAACTAGAGATTCCACGAGTTGAATATTCATTTTTTTACATCTTTGACTAAAATTATCGGTGTTTATGAAGAGTTATTATAGCCTAGCCTTTGAATTATAACAAAGAGACGCAAACTCCGTCACTTACGTCCCCAATTCATCATCAATCAAAGTTTACCGCTTGGATAACCGAGAAATAACCGGTTTAAAGTCATATCATCCTGTAAGGAAAACTAGCCCGACTTTTTTAACAATTGTCGGCAAAATTTTGCTTGCTTTTTTCAGGGCTTTTTGCCATAATATTTTTATAAGACTTTATATATAATGGAGTGGTGGCGTTAATCAAAAAATGCACGGATTCGCATTATAAGAAAAGTATAACCGAAGCCGCCGCCCAAGTCAAGGGATTACTCCTCTTTTTTTTGAGAAGTTTTCAAAGAAAAAAAATCAAAGAGGCAGCCGGAGATATTCGGTTTTTCTTCACTTTTTGGGCGAAAAAACCCCTTTTAGGATGCCTATAATAGGAGATAGAAAGGGTTAAAAACTAAAAAAAAATGGCGGAGAGAGTCCAGAAAATCCTTGCCCAGTGGGGAATTGCCTCCCGAAGAAGGGCGGAGGAGATGATCGTAGCCGGCCGGGTGAGACGGAATGGCAAAATCGTGCAGTTAGGAGAAAAAGCCGACCCGGAAAAAGATCACCTAGAGATAGACGGAAAAAAAATTGAACCGGGCAATCGTCCCCAAAGATTGTATATACTAATCAACAAACCCATTGGTGTGGTTTCTACCTGTAAGGATCCGCAAAACCGGCCGACGGTGATTGACCTTTTGCCCGACTCCCTCGCCGGCGAGACGGGGTTACATCCCGTAGGAAGGTTGGACATCAACACCACTGGGGCTTTACTCCTCACCAACGACGGTCAACTCACCCTCACCCTCACCCATCCCCGTTATCATTTGCCCAAAACCTATCGGGTTTGGCTAGATGGTGCGGTTGATAGACTTGCTCTCCAGCGTTGGCGAGAAGGTATCCTCTTAGAAGGGAAAAAAACCTTACCCGCACAGGTTGAGATTCTCAAGCAAACCGACCAAAAAACCCTACTAGAAGTTATTTTAGTGGAGGGAAGAAATCGGCAGATTCGCTGTGTAGCCGAAGAATTAGGTTATCACGTCCTGAAACTTCATCGCAGTGCTATCGGTCGTATTCAACTAAACTCTGGTAATAATTCCCCTTTACCCTTGGGTCATTACCGTTTTTTAACCCTTGATGAACTGAAATATTTAAAAAACCAGATTAACTAAGCTGAAAGTCAGCCACTAATAGCGATATGTTTCGCCTTCTCCAATCACAACTTGATCCCCAGCATAAACAGCGCACCAAATTACTGGAAATCGGCGTTTATTTGCAAAAAAATCGCCTAGAACAGTCCCTTTCTCTCGAGGAAATTGCCCAGAAAACCTTGATCCCGCGCCATCGTCTAGAAGCGCTGGAAGCGGGAGATTTGGAGGCATTGCCCGAACCGATTTATATTCGTTGGTTAATCAAACAATTTGCCGATAGTCTGTCCCTGGATGGTGAGACGGTTAGCCGGCGTTTTCCGACCAAGGTAAATAACTTTTTTAGGGGAATAAAACCGTCTTTATCGCTGCCGAGTCTTCAAATTCGCCCGATTCATCTCTATTTTCTCTATTTAATCTTAGTTATTGGTTCTGTACAAACCCTATCCCACGTCCTGCAAAAATCGGTACTGCAATCGAATCGCTTACCGCCGCCTTCCTTGCCACAACAGCAAATTGTCCAACCGAAAAGCAACCCCCTTCAACCGGTAGCCAACAAAACTAGCAATAATCAGCAGCTGGTGGTGGAGGTAAAACTGGAAGATGACTGCTGGCTGCGGGTGGTGGTGGATGGCAAGACAGAATTTGAGGGTGTACTGCCCCAGGGAAGCCATCGCACTTGGCAAGCAAACCGAGAATTAACCGTGAGAGCGGGTAATGCCGGCGGGGTTTACGTTGCTGTTAATAATGCCAATGCTAAACAACTAGGGCAACCGGGCAAAGTCGAGGAAGTCACCTACCGGGCAAATTGAGCTAATTTATGCAAAAGGTCTTTTCACCCCTCGATCGCCTTCAGGGAGGGTTAATCGGGGCATATATTGGGGAATCATTGCATAATCAACCCCTAATACCAGCCTTTAACTATGAGGCTACACCGAGGACGACCCTGCTTTTGCAAGCTCTGCAATCTCAGGAAGATTTGCCCATTGCGATCGCATCTAGGCAGCAGTCGGAATCGGCGTTATTATTTGTGCTGTTGCCGGAGATTTTAACCTGGCCTGACCATGGGGAACTTTGGCAAGCTAGATTAAATTTTTGGCTGAAAAAGGGCTTAATTTCCGAGTTAACCCGACAAGAAGCGATAATTTGGGGAGAGGTAGTAGGTCTGTTATTAGAGGGAAAAAGGCCTTTAAATCAGTTAATGGGGCAATTACTAACTATTAACCCCAAGAATAAGCTATTAGAGCGGATTCAGTCAGCTTTAGGGCAAAATCATCCCTTAGAGTCCATTTTATCGGCTTGGGCGAAAGAGATCTCACCTTTAGGAATTGCGATCGCCGCTTCCCTCTATACCTTTCTGCAAACGAGCGAGGATTTCGCCGTTAGCGTGCGTCGTGCCAATTCTAGTCCCTATCAACGGCAATTAACCAGCACTTTAGCGGGAATTTGGGCGGGATTGTACAACGGTATCGAGGGGATTCCCCTAGCTTGGCGGCAAAATTTGCCGAAAGAGCCAGTTAAACAGCAATTAATGGATAAAGCTGGGGAAATTTATCGAATTTCTTTGGGTATATCTCCTCATCTTGTCCTATCTCCTCATACTGCCGTCGCTTACGGGGGAACTTTGCAGCCTCGTCCTAGCTTAAAATTGGTCTCTCAAGACAACTGAAGATCGCTGTTATTTGGACTATAGGCGATCGCTGGCTTTAATAAGCGATCACATCTCCTTCTTCCCAGTCGAGGGGAACATGGGGGAGTTGCCCAGCAATAGACTGGCGTGTGGTGGCGGAAATACCTTTGGTGAAGATGCGTAACACCAGCTGCCCTCTGGCATCTAGACCGATTCCGGTGCCAGTTACACCGGGTTGAGCCATCAACCAAGCTTCTTGGCTGTCACGCAAAGCCAACAACTGTTCCTGAGTATAATTTTTCATTGGTGTTACCTCTACTAAATCTATGGTCGGCGACAAATAAATTTTAGCTGAAACAACACCCGATCGCCGAATCCTGGAGGCGATCAGGTGTGGAGATTGGCGAGAGGGAAACTTGAGGGTGAATTAGCGACTGTTGACAAATCGCTGAATGGAAAGTTGCGAGATCACGGCTCCGATTGGGTTAGCAAAGGTGAGGCTGTTGTCTGTTCGTCCGGCAAAGAGGAGGGCGACCGGTTGATTGCTGTTTGCCGTCACGATCAGTGAACCAGAGTCCCCACCGCGACTAAAGGGATTGCTGCCGATGCCACGGATGCCGATCTGATTGCGGAATTGGGCGACACCGCAGGAGTAGCCACCGACGGAGATGTTGACGTTAATATCGGTAATCGTGCCGACAGTTGCTTGGGTTGTCCGACCATTTTTCTTCACGGTCATGCCTAGGCGGGCGGCGATCGGTGTAGGATTGAGGGTGTAGCTGACATGACGCGGATCGACAAAACTAAAAGCTGTCCAGGCAACAGCCGCATCTACCAAGTTAGGGCCCGGACAGTTGACCCGGACAAAATTTTCCAGGAGGGCAATTCGATCGCCGGGGACAACCCCACCATCAACCCGTCCAGGCTGGATAATCGGATCGCCGATACGGGCGTTGTTGGAATTGGCGATGACGTGGTTATTACTCAACAGGCACAGCTTATTATTGCGTAGCACCACCAGACAGCCAAGAGTCCCCGCGGTTACCTGCGGATGACCGATGGAGACACCACAACGAACCGGGCGCGCATAACGACGATTATATAACTGGGTGACGATCTCGCCCACTTCTTCTATTTCCACAGGCATACCCCCGATCGAGGTGGGTACGGCGGCAAAAGCACTAGCGGTAGTCCCAGCCACTTTTTCGCTGACGTAAACTTTCAGAGTCACATCGGGGGTAAGCAGTCCACCGACGCTACGAAAACCGATGCCAGTGCCAAGAATGCGTTCCCCTCCAGTGTCATAGTCCGCAATCGACTCGGATAGGGAGGCGGTAAAGGCTTCACTGCCTCCGAGGCGCTGTTCTAATTCTTCTTGGGCTGAAAACCAATCTTGAGTGATCCCGATTGTATCGATCGACTCGGAGGCTTCCATTACTTCTAAGGCTTGATTTTCGCTTCCCAAAGGCGCATTGGGATCAAATTCGATCACATCTTTATTCGTTGATGATTCCATAGTAGAACCCTCCCGCTCATCGGGCATTTCATAAGGTTGAGTCATTGTTAAAACCGCCTTGTTCACAAGTGTTTTACTGGGGTTATTATTCCCAAAGTAAGAGAACCGAACATAACCAATTGACTCCTCAACAGTAATTTATTTCTCTTAACTGGAATAAACCCTGGGTATATGCTACCTATAACGCCTAAGCATTGACACCTGTAACCAAGATTTTGAAATATTTATTTGTAAAACTTTTTAGATCTTTATTGTCTCTTCTTGTTCGAGCGAACTCAATTATAGCAGTTATCTTAATGGTTATCTAGGGTTTGCTGAATAAATCCAAAAACCTTGTTGGATAATATCTTTAGGCTTTTTTCAAATCAAAAAGTGCCAGTGCTTGGAGTGATCGGGGGGGTAATTTTAGGCACTTTTTCCCTGAAAATTAGGTAGTTGACCACGGCTCGACTGAGCTTCGCCGAATATCCTGAAAATCGGTAAAACACGACACCCCACACCCCACACCCTGCCCCGACGAAAAACTTTTTCAGCAGCCTTATATATAGGAATTTTTCCTCTGCATTTCCTAGGCAGAGTCTGATAAAATATGAAAATTGTTGCCCGTTCTCACTCCAAGACTTTTTCAGCAAACCCTACTTAGTTTGAAAGATATTTTGTACCATTTTTTTATCTAAACTTGCGGCAATTTTATCTAATTCTGCTATTTCCCCACTGTCTAAACTCCATCCTAAAGCGCCTAAATTCTCCTCAGCTTGCTTAACATTTTTAGCTCCGGGGATAGGAATTGTTCCCTTACAGATACACCAATTTAAGGCAACTTGACTAATAGTTTTATTTTTAGCTTGGGCGATAACTTCTAGGCAACTCATCAGAGGAGAAATAGCGGGAATTAATTGACCAAAAAGGAAGCGACGTAATCCTGTTGGTAAGTTTTTATTATCTCGATATTTCCCCGTTAATAACCCCAAAGCCAAGGGACTATAGGCAATAATTTTAATACCCAATTGATCACATAGTTCCTTTAATCCCAAGTCAGTGAGAGGATAGGTAGAAAGGAGAGAATACTGTACCTGTAAACTGGTGATAGGAATGCCGCGACTGGCAAACTTTTGATAGGCAGACTTCAATCTTTTCGGTCCAAAATTGGATAAACCCACCCCTTTAACTAACCCCTTTTCCAGACAATCCCCCAATCCGTCTAATAATCTTCCCTCCTGCCATGGCGCATAATTGCCCGTTGACCAGTGCATTTGCACTAAATCCACGGGGCGACCCAATCTGGTTGCCGAAGCTTGACAAGCTTTCACCATGGCATGACGGGTTAAACGCCAAGGATAAGGGGCGAGTTTGGTGGCAATACGGATATGATCAGCGTTATAACCGCTATATTCCCCCGTAAAGCGTCCTAATAGCTTCTCACTCTGTCCGTTGAGTTTGCCTGTGCCGTAGGAGTCTCCCGTATCAAATAGGGTGACACCCCGCTCGACGCAGAGATTAAAAACCGCTTGTAACTGGCTATCCATACTCTCATCGTAACCCCAGAGAAGACGATTTCCCCAGGCCCAAGTACCGCAGCCCATGGGGGGAAGGGATAGAGTTTGATGTGTGACTGTCAAGGGATTCATGGGTTAGTTTCTCTGGGTTTTTTCTCAAGCTTTCAGCAAGATATTTTATACTAAATCTGGTTATTAAAGACTGATTATTTATTCCCCTTTTTGCATGAGTGCATGAGTAGAAAACGGGTTTCTCCGAGTAGAAAACGGGTTTCTCCGAGAAACCCGTTTTCTGTACTAAATCGACTTGGGTTTTTGTTTAACAAATAATCCCCGCAACCAATAGTAAAAACTATCGATATAAGTAAAGATTACTGGTACAACCACCAAAGTTAATAGGGTGGAAGTGGTAAAACCACCAATAACAGCAATTGCCATCGGTGCGCGAATTTCCCCATCTGCACCTAAAGCTAAAGCAATCGGTAACATCCCGGCAATTGTGGAAACGGAGGTCATAATAATTGGTCGTAAACGAGAGACTCCCGAATCAATCACCGCCTTAAATTGCGGTTTCCCTTCCTGAAGACCACTCAAGGCAAAATCGACTAACAGAATCGCATTTTTAGTGACTAATCCCATCAATAAAACTATACCAATTAAAGCGTATAAACCTAACTCTTTTTGGGTAATTAAAAGAGCGATTAAAGTGCCACCAATCGATAAAGGAAGGGAAGTTAAAATCGCTAAGGGATAGAGAAAATTGTTATACAACAAGACCAGAATCCCATAGATCGAAATAATTGCTAAACTTAACGCCCCCAAAAAACGAGCGAAGATATCGCGCATAATACGAGCATCACCAAAGGGTTCTTCTGTCACCTCTGGGGGTAGGTTTTTCATGATTGGTAAAGCGCGAATTTGTGTCACCGCACTTCCCAAAGAAACTCCCTCTAAATTAGCTCCAATATTAACCTGACGTTGACGGTTAAAGCGTTGAATTTCCGCAGGTCCACTACCTAAGCTAATTGTCGCCACCGAGTTAAGCGGTACTAACGTCCCATTACTGCTAGGAACGCGCAAATTTTGCAGAGTTTCTATCTCACTGCGTCCATCATTGGCAATTTTTACCCGGATGGGAATTTGTCGGTCAGCCAGGTTAAATTTAGCTAAATTAAACTCATTATCGCCGATTAAAGCTAAAGATGCGGTACGGGCGATCGCTCTGACTGAGACTCCCTGATCAGCAGCCCGGACGGGATCTGGTTGAATAATGATCTCCGGTTTAACTAAACTTACCCCGGAACTGACCTCGACAAAACCGGGTAAAGCTCGCATTTCTCGCTCTAATTTTTGGGCAGTTTGGGTTAAAATATCGCCATTTTCACTTTTTAAGATAATAGCGACATCCTTAGTGCTTCCTGCTCCCCCCTGCGCTCGAAAAGTCACTCTAGCACCCGGTATCTTCTGGAAATCCCTGCGGGTTTGTTCCTCAAATTGCCGTTGAGTTAGCGATCGCTGTTCCTTAGGCACTAAATTAACATATATTAACCCCGTATTTACCCGTCCCGAATCTCCCGGAATAGCCAAAACATTAGCGACGGCGGGATTTTTTTGCAGTAAACTATTCACCTGATTAGCCACGGCAACAGTATCATTCAAAGTCGCACCGGGAGGCAATTCTAGGCTGATCGTACTTAATCCGGTATCCCCGGAACTAAATAACCCTTTTGGAATCAAGGGAACTAACTGTAAACTACCGATAAAAAAGACCAAAGCCGCCAATAAAGTCAGGATTCGATGACGTAAAGCCCAAGTTAACAAACTTTTGTAGGGACGAAAACGGGGGCGCGAGGAGGGATTATCACCGGTTTTGAGCTTTTTCGGCTGTAGAATATAGGCACTTAACATCGGGGTGACGGTGACAGCGATCAAACTGGAAAAAAGGGTAGAAACCGCCACCGTAACGCCGAAAGGTTGAAAGAATTGCCCCGGCACACCGCCCATAAAAGCAACCGGCAGGAATACCGCCATAATTGCCGCCGCACTAGCTAAAACGGCTAATCCAATCTCTTTTGAGGCATCAAAAGCCGCTTGCAAGGGTTTTTTACCCATAGCTAAATGTTGATCGATGTCCTCCACCATGCACACCGCATCATCGACAAGATTACCCAAAGCTAAAGCTAAGGCCAGTAGGGTCATACCGTTAAGGGTATAATTTAGGGACTGCATCACCCAAAAAGTCGGAAAAATCGACAAAGGCAGGGCTAAACCCGTGATAATCGTGGCGCGCCAATTGCCTAAAAATAGACCCACCGTGATCACCGTCATCATACAACCAATCAGGAGATCGCTAAGAAGGCTTTCGTAACTAGCACGAATTGAGTCGGCACGGGTAAAAATTAATTGAAATTTAATATCTTCGGGCAGTTTTTTCTTTAAATTCTCGATTTCTTGACGCACTGCTGTTTCTACCGTCACCAAGGTGCTGCCAGTCCCCCGTAAAATCGAAAAACCCACCACTGGCTGCCCATCTAAGAGGGCCATTTGTCGAGGATCACTGGAACTATCGCTAACTGTGCCTAAATTGCTTAAGGGGACCGTATCACCGTTAGGTAAAGAGATTTGATAATTCCTTAAATCTTCAATGGTTTCAGCGCTGCCGAGGGTGCGGACAGTTTGTTCACTACCACCGATTTCCGATCGCCCTCCGGGTAAATTAATATTAAAACTACGAATTTGGTCATTAACCGCCGCGGCCGTGATACCGTAGGCCAAAAGACGACTGGGATCTAAATCTACACGCACTTCTCGATCGACTCCCCCAATCCGATTGACTCGTGCTACCCCCGGCACTCCCGTTAAAGCGCGGCCAATTTGACGATCGACTAGATCACTTAATTCGGCGATCGATCTTTTCGGGGAGGAGATGGTATAGTTCATCACCGCACCCCCGGCAAATTCTAAACGTTGGACAATTGGATCGTTAGTATCTTGGGGTAAATCCTGCCGAATTTGCGCTATGGCATTGCGTACATCATTGGTAGCGCGATCGCTGTTAGTGCCAAGGATAAAGTTAACGGTGGTGGTGCTGCTGCCCTCGTTAATAGTAGAAGTAATTTGATCGATATTACCCAAAGCAGCCACCGCATCCTCGACTTTTTTGGTGACTTGGGTTTCCAATTCCTCTGGACCGGCGCCGGGTTGATTAACGGTGATAATCACGGCCGGAATGTCAATATTAGGAGAGCGATCGATCCCTAATCCTAGAAAGGCAATGTATCCCATTACGGCCATGACCAGGGAGATCAGGATCGTCGGAATGGGATTTTTGATAGACCAATTAGAAATATTAAAAGCCATAATTTCAGTTATCAGTTATCAGTTATCAGTTATCAGTTATCAGTTATCAGTTTTTAGTTTTTAGTTATCAGTTTTTAGTTTCTAGTTTTCAGTTTTCAGTTTTTAGAACGTAGGTTGGGTTGAAGCATGAAACCCAACGACCCCATGGTTTACGGTACTGCTAACCCATCCTACAAATAATTGTGCCTTTCTACTTAGCTTAACAAATTAGGTTTTAGATTCGGTCATTGTTATCAGTTATCAGTTTTGGTTCTTCGTTATTTGGTATGGTTCGATAGGGGAGCATAAATCGACTAAATCCTTATCTGGCAAAAGACTTAATTGATTAGTTCGCTCTAGAGCAAAAACAATTGACAAAAATCGCTAAATGCCTTTCTATATAAGGGTTACATCCCTTATAACCCCCGTCCATTGCATAAGACAAACCGAAGAGCCTCAGTTTTTAGTTTTCAGTTATCAACTGATTACTGATCACTGATTACTGATCACTGATCACTGATCACTGATTGCTGTAATTTTGTCGCCATCACCGAGATAGGCTGCCCCTTTGACCACAATGCGATCGCCAGCTTGTAAACCAGTGAGAATTTCCACGCGGTTATTCGGCATAATTTGACCTAATTGCACAGTTTTGGCGGTAACGGTGTTATCAGGTCCCACTAAATAAACTAGAGCTTGATTATCTTTTTGGGGTAAAACTGCGGTCATGGGGACGGTTAAACTATTGCTAGTATTCGTCACGATCGCACCTCGTAAAAACATCCCCGGTTTTAATCCTCTATTGTCGGTTAAATCGACTTTAACCGTTGCTTGACGGGATGCCTCATCGACGATGGGATTAATTTCGCGCACCTGTCCCGATAATTTTAAACTGCTATTAGCATCGGAAGTGATAGTAACAGGCGCTCCGACGCGGATTAAGGGCAATTGATTCTCAGGAACCCGTAATCTTAGCTCTAAACGCCCATTTTCGATGATTTTAAAGAGAGCATTTTGACCGTTGGTGGTGTCCCCGATGCGAGCATTTCTTTCGGCAATTTTGCCACTAACCGGAGAAATCAGGCGCGTCTCGTTTAATTGGGCTTTAACAATGGCTAAACGGCTTTGAGCTTCCGTTAATTGGGCTGTAGCTTGGGCGATCACTTCGGGACGGTTGCCCGCTTGCAATTGCGCTAGTTGCTGATCTGCTTCTCCTAAACGGGATTGGGTCTGTTGTACGATCGCCGCTTTGTTTCTTTCTTCATTGAGGACTTCATCGAGACGATCCCGGGCGATCGCTCCTTCCGCTTCTAAACTTTGGTTTCTCTGGACGCGTTTTTTAGCCAAATCCCAATCCGATTGAGCTTGACTAATTTCAGCCTTTATGCGTTGAATAGTTTGGTTAGCTCTAGCGATCTCCTCTTTACGGCTACCCGCTTGCAATTCTGCCAAACGCGCCCGGGATTGGGCGACATTTGCCTGTGCTTGGGTTAATTGCGCTTGTAGGACGGTATCATCGAGACGAGCGAGAATTTGACCTTGACTAACGATATCACCCTCATCGACAAAGATTTCTTTGATTTGTAGTCCCGTCGCTTGGGAAAGAATCGGGATTAATTCGTAGGCTGCCACGCTTCCAGTCGCTTTCAGGGTGCGGGCCACGGCAGTGGATTCCACCCTAGTGGTGGTTACTGTTTGTGCTGGTGCCTCATTTTTTGCCGCTACGGGCTGAGTATTGGGGTTTTGGGCTGTTTGGGGTCGATTAGCGAAACGAGTCGCCCCTAGGGTCAATAAAACCCCCAATCCCACACCGATAAATAAACCCTTTCCTCCCGATAGCCAAGAGTTGGTTTGTGTCGGTTTTGGCGAGTATTCGGTTTCCTCTGGCTCAATTTCGGGATTAAATGCGATTTCTTCGGGAACTAGCGAATTATCGCCTGAATGCTGGTTATTTTCTAGGGTATCTGGCCGCACGATCTGCCCTCTCGGTAGATTCTGGATAAAATGTTAAGTTTTGTATCCATTTATAATCTAACGGAAAAAGGTCACGGGTGGGGAAAGTGAGAAAGTGGACTTGCTGTGAAAATCCCAAATTATCGTGGTTGGTGAGGATTCAGTAGGCAGTAGTCAGTAGGCAGGAGACAGGAGACTCCCAGACAGTAGGCAGGAGAATTAAGAATGAGTAATAATCAATTAAATGGTTTATTTAGAGATTTTCTGCCAGTTAATCTGGCTCTCCCCTACTTGTGGTCATAAGAAAAAGTTATGAAAAAGTCAGAGATTCAAATTTTCCTAGCTCACGCTAGTGAGGACAAACCAGCAGTTTTGGCACTGCATGACCGCCTCAAGCAAGCGGGATATAAACCTTGGTTAGATAAAAAAGACCTGATTCCGGGTCAAATTTGGCGAGATGAAATTCCGAAAGCGATTAAAGCTAGTCAGATTTTTCTCGCCTGTCTGTCAGCGAAATCGGCTAATAAACAGGGATACATCCAACGGGAGTTGAGGATTGCACTTGATACCTTGGGACAGATGCTACTGGGGACAATTTTTTTTATTCCCATGAGGTTAGAAGAATGCGAAATTCCTGATCTGCGACTTGCAGAAGTTGGCTTGAATCTGCGAGACCTCCACTGGCTTGATTATTGGGAAGAAGACGGATTTGAGCAACTAGAAAGAGCAATTACCTATCAATTCAAGCTTGAACCAGAAGAGCCAAAACAACTGTTATCAGTATTTAACTTTGAGGTGGTGGGAGTAAATGCGAAGGGTGAGCAAATTAGAAAAGAGTCGAAACAGTCCCAATATTTCAGGGAAGATCTGGGCAAAGGCATCACCTTAGAAATGGTCGCCATTCCGGGGGGAACTTTCCTGATGGGAACAGAAGATGAGGAAATCGAAAGACTGGTGAAAAAATTTAATTGGGAAGGATTTAGAAGGGAAAGACCACAACATGAAGTAACTGTCCCACCCTTCTTTATGGGTAAATATCCCATCACCCAGGCTCAGTGGAAAGCGATCGCCTCTCGCACGGATTTAAAAGTTAAACAAGACCTTGATCTCAAACCAGCCTATTTTAAATACCGTCCCCATAGCGATCGCCGTCCCGTGGAACAAGTCAACTGGTACGATGCGATCGAGTTCTGTGCGAGATTATCAAAACTAACGGTTCGGGAATACCGACTACCGAGTGAAGCGGAATGGGAATACGCTTGTCGTGCTGGAACCACCACCCCGTTTTACTTTGGGGAAACCATTACGGGGGAATTGGCTAACTACAATGCCAGTAATACCTACGCCGATGAACCGAACGGAGAATATCGAAACGAAACAACTCCCGTGGGACAATTTCCCCCAAACGCCTTTGGACTGTACGATATGCACGGCAATGTCCGGGAGTGGTGCGCCGATACTTGGCACGATAACTATGACGGTGCGCCGACGGATGGCAGTGTCTGGATAGAAAATGGTAATGATAATCGTTCTCCTCTGCGGGGCGGTTCCTGGGGCTACAATCCGAATTACTGCCGTTCCGCGATTCGCTACGACTACTACTTCCGCCGCGTCAACCGCATCAACAATTACGGTTTTCGGGTAGTCTGCATTTTCGGGGGAACTCTCTAACCCTTTTTCCTTTTTCCCCTTTTACCCTCATTCCCTATTTTTTCTTTTTTCTTTTCTTTCCCGCCCTTAGGCGGGTCGATTTTGTAGGGGCGAACTCGACCCATTTGGTCGATTTTTGCTTAACAATTGTCAAGGATTGTTAAGATGCGCTTACCCTGCACTTTTCCCCTAGTTCCCAAAACTAAACTCTAGGAATTTTTAGCCACTGCTAAAGAGGATGAAGTGAGGGCAGAAAAGAATTTAAGAGCATGGTGTCAACAGACTGGCAAAAATTAGGTGGGCATTGCCCACCCTAATCTTAGGATGGCGGTTTGTAGGTAGAAGCAACGGATAATTCCTTTAATTGCTTCGCTGCCACTGTTGAAGGTGCAGAAGTGAGTAAACAACTAGCTTGCTGGGTTTTCGGGAAAGCAATCACATCGCGAATTGATTCTTCTCCGGCTAACAACATCACCAAGCGATCTAAACCGTAGGCGATGCCACCGTGGGGAGGGGTTCCGTATTCAAAAGCTTCTAACAAAAAGCCGAACTTATTATAGGCTTCCTCTGAGGATAGACCGATGGTGGCGAAGACTTTTTCCTGTACTTCCCGTTGATAGATCCGCAAACTGCCGCCACCGATTTCAATACCATTAAAAATCATATCGTAGGCGAGGGCGCGAGCGTGGGCTAGATCCTCTAAATCTTCGGGATTAGGGGCAGTAAAGGGGTGATGCAATGCTTCTAGGCGTTTTTCCTCGGCGTTGTATTCAAACATCGGGAAATCCGTCACCCAGAGGAGGTTGATTTTATCGGGATCAATTAATCCCAATTGTTCCCCTAAAACTAAGCGTAGGCGGGATAGGGATTTATTGACTGTATCGGTATCTCCTGCCCCAAATAACAGCAGATGCCCCGGTTTTGCACCAGTCTTCTCGATTAAAGCCTGTTTTTGTGCCTCTGTCAGGTTATCTTTAATCGCACCAATGGTATCAAAATCGTAGTCTTCGCGCACGCGGATGTAGGCGATTCCCTTCGCCCCCGCATCGGTGGCTTCTTTGAATAAATCCCCACCCGGCTTGATTCTGACGTTAGAAATCGCCTCGTTACCGTTGGGAATCGGTAAAACTTTCACCGTCCCACCACTAGCGATCGCACCTGAAAAGACCTTAAATCCCGAATCGGCAAAAATCTCCGCCACATTGACCAATTCCAAGCCAAAACGAGTATCGGGGCGATCGACCCCATAGCGATCCATAGCCTCAGAATAGGTTAAACGGGGCAGGGGCAGGCTTATATCAATATTTTTGACTTTTTTGAAGATATGAGCGATTAAAGCCTCATTCAGGGCTAAAATCTCGCTTAAGGAGAGAAAACTCATCTCCATATCCAACTGAGTAAATTCCGGTTGACGATCAGCGCGTAGATCTTCATCCCGGAAACAGCGGGCGATTTGATAGTAGCGATCCATTCCCGACACCATTAATAATTGCTTAAATAGTTGCGGTGATTGGGGTAAAGCGTACCATTGGCCCGGGTTGACACGGGAAGGAACCAGATAATCCCGCGCTCCTTCGGGAGTCGATCGAGTTAAAATTGGCGTTTCCACTTCGATAAAATGCTGTTCATCTTCGAGAAAACGGCGCATTTCTTTGACAACTTGGTGACGTAGTTGTAAATTCTGACTCATCCGCTCCCGGCGTAGGTCTAGATAGCGGTATCGCAAGCGCACATCTTCCCGTACCGATTCGCTTTCGGAACTAGAGACGACAAAAGGCAGTTGTTTAGTAACCCCGTTGAGAATCTCGATGCTAGTGGCATAAATTTCAATTTCTCCGGTGGCAATGCGCGGGTTAAGGGATTCGGGGGGCCGTTGACTGACTGTTCCCGTCACCTTGATGACATACTCGTTTCTGACGGTTTCAGCGATGGGATAGGAAGCGGGAGTTCGTTGGGGATCACTGACGATCTGGACAATACCACTGCGATCCCGTAGATCAATAAAAATAACGCCACCGTGATCGCGACGGCGATCGACCCAACCGAAGAGGGTGACACTTTTTTCAATTTCGATCGCGCTCAGGTCGCCACAGTAGTGAGTTCGCATAGTCTAACTAGAGAATTACTTATATTACGAATGTAGTATAGAAAGGATGGGGCCAGAAAAAAATCAGACGGCCTTGCTCATTATGCCAGTATTTTGTCGCTTTTGTCCTCTTGTTTAGGGTATTTTTATGGTCTTCTAAGTAGCTGGTTTTAATTAAATTGAAGATAGATTTTGGGTTCGATCCCCCTTGCCACCCTTGATAAGGTGGGATCGGCACCCCCTTAATCCCTCCTGAATAAGAGGGCATCTGACAATTTTTAACACCTACCTACTTAGTCCTCAGCTATCGGCTTTTCGCAGATGGGCTATAATCAACAAGGCTCATCTAGCAGTTACCAATTTTAAACGATTAAAAACATGAATTGCTTAGAAAAAAAAATGGTGCAACTGTTAAGAGAACTCAGGGAAGATCACCATGTTTCAGGGGTAAAAGCGGAATTCGAGACGGAAGGAACCCGACTGACGGAAGCGATGCGGTTGAAAGAAATTAGTCTGCAAGCGGGGGTGGATTTTAATCTGAAAATCGCCGGTTGCGAAGCGATCAGAGATATCTTTGATGCGGTTAATTTAGGAGTCGATCGCTTGATTGCTCCCATGGTAGAAACAGGCTACGCTTTACAAAAATATCTGCGGGCAGCTAGGAGGGTTTTAGCTGATCAAGGGGTGGAAGATGTGGAGTTATTGGTTAATATTGAAACGATTACTGCCTGTGAGAATTTTCAGGAAATGTTGGCGATTCCAGAGATAAAATCTCTCCATGGTATCGTCATCGGACGGATGGATTTAGCCTGTTCTTTGGGATTAACTCGCCGGGATGTCAATAGCGAGCAAGTTTTAGATCTGGCTTTACCTTTGGCAAAAAAAGCTAAGGCTGCCGGTTTGACTGTGGCTATTGGGGGTGGGGTGTCACTAGATTCTTTACCGTTTTTCAAAATGTTCTGCCAAGGACATTTTGACCGCTTCGAGACGCGCAAAGTTATCTTTGATTGTCCCCAAGCTTTGGATAATTTTAGTTTAGCTTTGCCCAAGGCGATCGAGTTTGAATTACTCTGGCTAGAGAATAAAAAAAATTATTATAGTGCTATTGTTCGTGAAGATGACCAGCGTTTAGAAATCCTCCGTGATTTACTTTTTGGTTAAAGATATTGGTCAGTTCGATCGATCGTGCAAAACCTAGGCAGAGCCAATCAATCTGACAAATAAAAGGTAAGTGGGTGGGTGGAATTAAATATAAGATGAACGTAGGTTGGGTTGAAGCATGAAACCCAACGCCCGATTATGTTACGCTACCGTAACCCATCCTACAAATAATTGTGCCTACCTACTTAGGACTGGCTGCATAAATCTAAAAACCTTGTTGGATCAGATTTTTAGGCTTTTTGGTTTCCAAAAAGTGCCAGGGATTGGATTGATCGGGGGTAAATTGGCTCTCTTATTCTTGGTGTGATCTCGCGTAGCGAGCGCGTTGCGACCAGTTTAACTTAAGTAGGTAGGTGTTAAAAATTGTCAGATGCCCTCTTATTCAGGAGGGATTAAGGGGGTGCCGATCCCCCCTTATCAAGGGGGGCAGGGGGGATCGAACCCAAAATCTATCTTCAATTTAATTAAAACCAGCTACTTATATAGGAGTGATCAATCTTTGTGTCCTCTGTGTCTCTGTGGTTCCTTCCACACCCCCGCCCCCACCAACCAACTTTTTGCTGCAAACCCTAGATAGTTAACAGTTTCCCATCCCCAGTAACTAATCTGGATACTTTTGTCGCAGCACATCTGGTCTATTTTGTCAAAAAAACTTTTTCGTTTTAACATAAGTACACATATTTTTGGCAAAAGATCTTTTTCGTCAAAGGAGCAATTGGCAAGTTTTTACTGGGGACGAATTAGTTATCCTAGACGTGGCAAGGGTTTCAAGGTACAAAGCCTAAAAATGCACAGAGTAACCCAATTCTTAGATCCTAGCAGCAGGCTGTAACTATTGCAATCTCGTTGACAAATAGGAATTTTTCTCAATTATTTTTTAAGAAAAGTAAAGATGAAGGAATGTAAATTTAAATCTTCTCAAGTATATTGGGATTTTGATAAATTTTTGTTATACAAAGACCAGTGATCAGATTTGATTTTTCAGTGAACGGTATTAAGTGGGCAGTCAGCTAAAACCACTCCTATACCCAAGATGGCTGAGGGTTCAGGTAAGGGGCGAAATCGCCGATTATCCCCGATTATTACCGCCGTACTCGCTCTTTACCCTCTCCCTAGAGCAATCCCACTTGGAACGACCAGAAACCGACTGATGTTGCTTACCACTTCCTAGCTACTTTGTCAACACCCTATAGTAGTTTTAGGTTAATACCTGTAGGTTGGGTTGAACGATAGTGAAACCCAACAACCGAGGATTTATGTCGGGTTTCGTTGCCTCAACCCGACCTACGAATTTACTTGGCACGACCAGAAACCGCCCGATCTTGCTTACCACTTTATAGCTACTTTGTCAATACACTATAGAAAGAATTAATAATTATAGTAGGTAAATGATAACAATAACTGATCAATGGTTGAAAAGAAGAGACGGCTGCGATAGAGTCGCCGTAATATTTCTTAACCTTTTTAGAGATCATGAAAACCTTATCTATGTCTTTGGTGTTAGCGGGCATTAGCAGTTCTCTTGTACTAATGGGGGGGGGTAAACCCTGTCCGCGCGGCAGTTCTGATCGGGAATCTCCCGCAAAATAATGATTCTGGGGGCACTGGGATTACCACCAATGTTGTAAAAGCGCTCGCCTTTACTCTACCCGCGGGTAACAATTACAGCCTCGACAACGCCATCCTGCGACTCAGTAACTACGATCCCGGAGAGACTCCCCTAGTCCAGATCCGCAATGATGTGGGGGGCAGCAATCCGGGCAGTACCGTCCTCGCCAGTTTCACCAATCCTACCGCTCAAGGAACGGGAACCTTTAACTACACCTTCACTCCCACTAGCCCCTTCACGTTTACTGCTGGTACTAAATACTGGTTATACGTTACCAGCACCAGTGGAATTTTCACTTGGGTCGGCTCTAATCCGATTATAACCCCGACGGGCATCGCCACGTCATCGGGAAACCGGGTTAGCAATAACAGTGGATCGAGTTTCTTTAACAGTAGCGCTTTGAACAGTTTCCAGATCAACGCAACCGAGATAACTGGTCCGGTGGCCAGCACTCCCGAACCTAGTGCGATCGCGGCTTTGTCCCTGTTCGGATTGGCATTACTGGGGGTTAAAGGTCGTCGGAACAAGGGATAGTAGCTTGATTGATCAATCAACTCTCATAGCTGTAGCTTGGGTTGAACGATAGTGAAACCCAACAACCGAGGATTTATGTCGGGTTTCGTTGCCTCAACCCGACCTACGAATTTACTATACAAACGGGGAAGCTTTTAAGGATTCGGGATCGATCGCACCAGCAGAGTCAGAATACTGGTTAATACTGCCACTACCACGGGAATAATCAACGATTTTGCTCCCTTAAGGTCAGAGACATCCTGAATTAAAGCGTCCTGTGTTCCCTCTACTTT
>NZ_JAPZSR010000138.1:0-4344 GCF_027531875.1 Microcystis sp. LE19-84.1B
GGATTGTTAGCTTGAAGTTAAAGCCGAAATTTTGGCCGTCTAACGCACCCTACTGGACTAGGTAATAGGTGTAGGGGTAATTCATGAATTACCCCTACAATAACGTTTATAGGACTTACGCACTGTACAAATTCACCATGGTGTGTATGAAGGAAAATCCGTCGTTTCAGACTTTTGGCGATTAACTTCTGATCGATAGCGATCGCTCAAAAGTCATCAAAAAATCACGTTGGCTCTTCTGGTTTCTGTGTGGAAACGAGGTCTATACTGATGGTTTCTTCGTCAAAATAGCCCTAAAAGTCTTGCCCGATAAGCATTTCACAATTCCATAAGCAAAAATTATCACACAAAGTCGAGAAGAGCCTCACGTTAAAATGCCCGAAACCCATACCTCATATTTGGTCGATCCTGTCAATGCGTAAGTCCTATATTATTAATTGAGGCTTTCGATAAAGAACGCAAATAGGACAATAAAAATAAAAGGGTGCGTTAATTGCACCCTATAGGATTGGCGATCGCTCTGAAAGTCCTTATCGGTCTGATTGGGGTGCGACAATGATCGCCACAATTTCCGACTAGAATAAAGAACCAGCAACTCTCAATGATTACGAATTTCACTGAATGGCAACGGTCATTAGAATTGGACATTTTCGGTTTCACTTCTATTCCGATGAAGGTTCCGAACCGCCACATATTCAGGTACGTTCTCCTGATGGTGAATGTAAATTTGGGCTTGAACCGATAATCATTTTAGCTTCCAATCGTGGTATTCCTTCCCATGAGCTACGGGAACTAGAGAGGCTAGTTTATAAAAATCAAGACCTTTTAAGGAGTGCTTATCGTGATTTCCACAAACATTAATCCTATAATGACTGTTGAGCCTGCCGCCATTCGAGCCTGGGCAGAAGAACGCATGATATACGTTGAACTCAGTGATGGACCTATTATCGGTTTTCCTGGCGACCGCTTCCATATTTTGAAACAAGCAACGAATGAGCAATTGGCGGCGGTTAAGGTTGAGGTAAATGGCTATGCTCTACGGTGGGAAGAATTGGATGAGGATATTACCGTTCCTGGGATTGTCGCTGGTCATTTTCAGTTACCGCCTTTCTAATCTGTTTGGATAGTTCAAGCAATTGTAGGATGGGTTGGCGTAGGCGATCGCACTGTTGGAAAGTTTAATTAACAAGAAGATAGCGATCGCACTGACCTCCGACAAGATCGGCGATCGCCCTCAAGAATTGCACTAAAGTGTATCTCGGTATTCTTCAAGTAGGGCTAAAATATCTGCTAGTTGGTTTCTGTGGAAGTTGTTGGGGTTAAGTTGGAATCGGATGATTGCAGTACGGTATCGAGTTTCGATTCGAGTTCGGCGAGTTTCTCGTTCTGTTTTTTCAAGTCGGACAAGCCCCCGTAGGATTTGATCCAATGTAACAAGGCTGAAAGTAATCCCTGCGAAGAGAAGTCCGAACCATTGGGGGATGATAATTTGTTCGTTGCCGAGTTGGATTGAGTCATAGTTGAGGATTATTCCTGTTAAAAAGACGAATAGGGTGGTAAGGATACCGATAAAGGTCTGAAAATCAGGCATTAGATTTTTGTTGACTTAATTTCATTTTAGCATTGAGTTTTCAAGGCAAATTGTTTTGAAAAACGCCCCTTATCAACCATCAACAATCAAACCGCGACCGCAAAATTTTCTAAATTTTGCAATACTAAAAAATACTTGCCTTAGTCATCAACGTTTTTGACGGGTTACACTATGCTAAACCATCCGGGGCGTTGCTGATTTGAGATATGAATCTTCTTTTGTGGGATTTTTAAAACCTAGACCCAAACTAACTTTTGGATGGGTGCAAGGTTGTCATTCATACCTTGATTCAGCAACGCCAACCATCCTAGACAATCAGCGATCGCACTGAGAAGTGTGACAACTGCTTCACTCATAGCTTTAACTGATAGCTCCTAGACTATTTTCTATCCATTGGGGTAACATGGCGCTCGCCGTTGCCAAGGCTAAAATAATCGCAGTTTGAAAGTTTAATTAACAAGAAGATAGTGATCGCACTGGATGAAAGTGTTTCTAAGGCGATCACCAAAGGTTTAAGAATGGGAGGGATTGATGTTACAATCTCTTCAGAGGAAGGACTGATTGGGGCTTCTGATGAGGAACAGTTAGCTTATGCTTTGTCGCAAGGCTGAGTTGTTTTCACGTTTCCTGTCTCTGGTATTGGAAGCTGCGATCACCGGTGATTAAGTTTTGGTTTTTAAATTTAAGATCAGTTTTGGAGACATGAATAAAATTTGGCAAGGTCTTTTTTCTGTGGTTATTTGGGGGTAGAGGTTGAATTAACCGATGAGCGAGAACAGCATATTATTGATCGCCATCCAGGGACATTACCCGATTATGAGGAGCAATTAGCCCAGACTTTAGCTGATCCAGATTTAATTCGTTCTAGCGATCGCGATGAAAAGGCGTTGTTATTTTCTAAGTGGTTTTCAACGATTCGGACGGGACGATTTTTAATTGTGGTGGTGGTTTCCCAATCTGCTCTTAGTCGTCATTGGATCGTGACCATATACACAGCCCGAAAAATTACAGGGGGAATAATGGTATGGAAAAAAATCTAACTTTTCGCTATGACCCGACGGGAGATATTCTTTATGTAGATGTCTGTTCTCCTTATGCAGATCAAGAGTCGGAGGAGATTGGGGATGAAATTGTCGCTCGTCTAAATCCGACTTCTGGGGAGATTGAGAATTTGGAGATTTTATTTTTCTCGAAACGCTGGAATCAATCCTTACCGTTACAATTGCCGATTGATGCTGCTTTTCGATTAGTGGGATAATGGGACGCACCCTCCGCGATCAGCGATCGCACTGTTTTGACAGTTCAAGCAACGGCAAGATTGGTCGGCATGGTGTAACGTAATATTAGAAAAATATGTCGTATTCAAGAGTAAAAAGACTTGATTAGATAGCATACTCAGTCTAAAAAACATTGGGTTTGATGACTGAAGGTAAATTTTAGCTTACATTAACATCAGCAAAAGCCAAGAGGTTACTAATGACTCAAGCGATTCGTCAAACAATTTTTGTTCAGTCAGATGGTCGTCTAGAAATTCAGTCAGATCAGCTTTTCCCTGGGAGAAAAGTAGAGGTTATTGTTATTCTGGAATATGACCCTGCAATCTCATCAGCAGAAGCTTTAGCCATTAAGAGATTGGAAAATTTAGGTGATCCGCAGGAATGGATAACTGGGGTTGAAGCAGATGAGGAAATTGATGAGGATGAGTTAAGGGAATGGGTTAAAAGTTGTGGCTACTAAAAATCATTATTTAGTGCAATGGGTGGCTGATTTCCAAAATGATTTAGTTTGTTTACCTGCCGAATTGCAGGCTCGTTAGACCAAGTATCAAAAACTTCTAGCGATAGACCCCTATCACACTTTGGGGTGGCCTAGTCATCATTTAATGGGTAAGTTGAAGGGGTGTCGTGCGATTGAAATTGATTAAAATGGTGTTAGTTATCGTCTGGTTTATCAAGTTCATGAAAAATCCAGTCCCAAACGAGTCTTAATTTTAAGTTTTGCAGAACACGATCCTGCCTATGAAAGGGCAAAACAAAGAAAGCAATAATATTGCTGATAGCGGTAGAATGGGTTAGCATAGCGTGGCGTATCGCAATATTGATTAAAGTGTTTTGAAAAGGTAAAAGCTGCATGGGATGCACCCTACGCAATCAGCGATCGTACTGGATGAAAGGGTTTCTAAGGCGATCGCCAAAGGTTTAAGGATGCGAGGGATTGATGTTACAATGTCTTCAGAGGAAGGGTTAATAGGGGCTTCTGATCAGGAATAGTTAGCTTATGCTTTATTGCAAAGCCGAGTTATTTTCACTTTCGATGATGGCGATCGCTGATGCTTCTACGCTCTGTGCTAATATCTTCAATATTATAGGTGCTTTTGCTTTATGAAAAATCAGTTATTAAAATTAGCTTTTGAAGTAGAAATTGAAGAAGGGGAGCAACTCAATCTTCCCAGTTCTATTGTGCAAGGAATTGGTAAAGGGAAGTGGGTGATTACTATTCAGCCCAAAACCTTAGTTAGCGATCGCCTTCATTCTTCTTTTTTGAATAGTTATGCCCCAGAAGACGAAGGTTTATATGACGATTATTAAAGGAGGTGAGTTCTGGGTTGCCAAAATTCTGGCTCTTCGGGAATTGTTATGCAAATAATTAACTTAAAATAAAATTCGATGAGAGCAACTACGCTCAAAAGTAGCTGAAATTCATACAGGAAAGGACTTAAGGCACAAATAGGTTAATACCAAAAGATAGACAAT
>NZ_JAPZSR010000067.1:0-25650 GCF_027531875.1 Microcystis sp. LE19-84.1B
CAATGTAGCGGCATCCACCGGGATTCTGGCAGGGTTATTATTAAACAAAGAATTGATCAATCAGGTTCTACGGAGAGACATTATGCAACAGTCTGTGATTTATCAGGAGTGGCGAGAAGAATTTCTCCAGGAAGGTCGTCAGGAAGGGGAATCTGCGCTCGTCCTGCGACAACTTTCCCGTCGCCTTGGTGAAGTGACTCCTGAACAGCGATCGCAAATTCAATCTCTCTCAATTAATCAACTGGAAGCTTTAGGAGAAGCCTTGTTAGATTTTACCAAACCCGAAGATTTAGAGGAATGGTGGCGATCGCTTCTGTAGGTGAACTTGGTGTTAAAACTATTTGGTTGGGACTGGGAAGGTGACAGGATATCAGCGAGACTTGGAAACTATCTGATCAAATTAGTTCCCCCATAGAACCCCCTTGAGCCATTTTGCACACTTTTCTCTCTTTGTCAAATTTTATGTTAAGAAAGATGTGACTAATGGATAGGGGGAGAAGGGGAAAAACAAACCTAAGATTAACCCTGCACCATCACCGAGGCAGCCGCAGCCACACCGGCGCCGGGGGTGACACCTTCGACACCTAACTCGATTAAAGTCGCTTCAATGGCAGCGATAACCGTGAGGATATCCCTCTCACTAGCAAAACCTAAATGACCGATACGGAAGATTTTACCCTTGAGGTGATCCTGACCACCAGCCACAGCGATGTCGAACTTTTTATTGAGAGTCGAGCGAATTTGTTCCGCATCCACCAGAGTGGGGGCCACGGCAGTAATCGCCGTGGAAGCCCAGGAATCCGCCGCGTAGAGGGGCAAATCCAGGGCGCGCATACCGGCCCGAGTCATCTTCGTTAAGCGTTGGTGACGGGCGAAAATTGCCGCTAATCCCTCCCTTCTCATCATTTGCAGAGAAGCTTGTAAACCGTACATCAGGTTAACTGGAGGGGTAAAGGGGGAACTATCCTCATCGGTGGCTTTTTTGTATTTGCCCAAATCCAGATAAAAACGGGGCAGTTTGGCGGTTTCGTAGGCTTTCCAAGCTTTTTTACTCACGGAAACAAAACCTAAACCGGGAGGAATCATATAACCTTTCTGGGAACCAGAACCGACCACATCTAAACCCCATTCATCGATGGGAATATGATAAGCTCCTAAACTGGTGACAGCATCGACGATAATTAAAGCTTCCCCGTGGTCTTTTACCGCTTTGTTAATGCTTTCCAAGTCATTGAGAACCCCGGTGGAAGTTTCCGAATGGGTAATAATTACCGCTTTGATGGCTTTTTCCTTATCTTCGGTCAGTTTAGCGGTGAATGCTTCTGGATCTAGGGGTTTACCCCATTCTGCCTTAACTAAATCCACATTTAAGCCGTAGGCTTTCGCTAATTTCCCCCAACGTTCCCCAAATTTACCATTATCCCCCACCAAAACTCGATCGCCGGGGCTGAGAAAATTAATAATTCCCGCTTCCATGGCACCGGTTCCCGAAGCGGTTAACATTAAGACATCGCCACTGGTTTGATGCAACCATTTAAGATTTTCGGTTAATTCGGCGATTACCTTGCTAAAAGCACCGGTCCGATGACCTATAGGCGCTTTAGCCATAGCCAATAATACCGCTTCCGGCACTGGTGTGGGGCCGGGAATCATCAACATATTTTTATTTTCCATGGTTCGTCCTCTCTCGTTGGGCTATATTTAACAAGATAAAAAACCAAATCTCGATCGCATCAATTCTGAGGGGATGATTTAAGATTCGGCAAACTCTGATTATATCCCGGGAGGCAGCCTTGTCAGTATTCAGGGGATAGGGTGATAGGGTTTTGGGGTGATAGGGTGGTCACTGCGTGCGCGTTGCGGGGGGTGTTAGGGTTTTATTTGAAATTACCCACTTCCCCACTTCCCCAATTCCCCAATTCCCCACTTCATAATTCATAATCTATAATTCATAATTCCCACTTCCCCACTTCCTAACTCCTATTCCCGATTTTCAAAGAGTTTCTGGATACCTGCGGCAGGATCGGGCAGTTTTACCAAAGATTCGCCGATTAGAACCGCATTTGCTCCCGCTTGCTTCACTTTCGCCAGATCTGTTGCTGTGTGTAATCCCGATTCGCTGACGATCAGAATACCTTTTTCTCGCACCTTTTCACCCCTGGCTTCTAGTAATTGGCGAGTATTGTCTAAATCGACTGTAAATGTCTCTAAATTGCGGTTATTGATGCCGATTAGTTCGATTCCCTCAATGGCTAACACTCGATCGAATTCGGCCAGACTATGCACCTCTACCAAAGCTGTCATCCCTAAACCCTTGACAATTTTGACAAAATATGCTAGGTCTTGATCGCTTAAAATAGCGGCAATTAAAAGGACAGCATCGGCTCCTTTAGAGCGAGCGTAGTAGATTTGATAGGGATAAAGGATAAATTCTTTGCATAATAGGGGTAAAGATACCGCTTGCCGGACGAGGCTAAGATTTTCGTAACTACCTTGAAAAAACTTACTATCGGTTAAAACCGATAAACAAGTGGCTCCTCCCTGTTCATAGGTACGCGCGATCGCTACTGGATCAAAATCTTCGCGGATGACTCCTTTGCTAGGAGAAGCTTTTTTGACTTCGGCAATCAAAGCGGGTTGGGTTTTACCCTGTTTTAAGGCGGCTAAAAAGTCGCAAGGTGGCGCAGTATTAGCTATTTTTTTGCGTAATTCCAATAAAGGCAACCGTTCGCGCAATTTATCGACTTCTATCTCTTTATGCCAAACGATTTCTTCTAAAATATTTTGTGGTTGTGCCTCTGGCACTTTCACCACATAACTCAAACTCTCAACTTTAACGGCAGGATTGGGGTGTTTTCTTCGGATCTGCATTTTTTCACTGTCCAGAGTGTGAACAGTGATTAGTTTAACAGTGATTAGTTATCGGTAATTGAAATAGAGACGCAGTTAACCACGTCTCTACAGACATTTATCTATACTTGTGTGGATATTCCCAATCTTCACCGAAAGGCTATTGCATAGCTTCGATCGAACGTTCTAAAATTTTATCTTGGAGTTTTTCGTCTTCTTGACGATTTTCGGTTAATAAAACCCGCGCTTTCGCAGTTTCTGCCTCTCCTTCCCCTAAAAGCTCCTCTGTACGAGTTAAGACATTCTCTTCGAGCATTCCTTCTGCTTGTCGTTCTTGGGTTAGATTGAGACGTGCTTTTTCTTGAATATTCATAAATTTATCCTTGCCACAGGTGCGATCAACTTCTACCTTCAGTCTGACACAAATTTACTATTCTGTATCATTAACTACAGAAAAATTTAGAATCTTACCAGCGAAACCGAGATTTAGGTATTTGTTCTCATTCCTTAAATAGACAGGGATCGATCGACCTCAAGCTATACAATAAAACCCATGGAACAATTCCCCAGCTTAATCAAGCCCGTATATCGGGGTAATAAGTAGGGAGGCACAATTATTTGTAGGATGGGTTAGCGGTAGCGTAACATAATCGGGCGTTGGGTTTCATGCTTCAACCCAACCTACGTTCATCTTATATTTAATTCCACCCACCCACTTAATTATCGATTGCCTAAACCAAGAGATTTCTTGACCGTATCCGATTCTATCGTAATATCCTATTTGCAGAGCTTATGACCAAAGGTAATTTAAACGATCTCATCCGTACAGAAGCTAATAAAGAGGTAGAATCCCAAACCTCTCCTTCTCCCAAACGTTCTAAGGAAACAAACGCCACCCTACAGGCAAAAATTAACGACTTGACAACAGAATTAGAAAAAACTGAGAAAAATCAGCAAACTCTCCAAGAAAAAGTTATTTCTCTGGAAAAAGAACTTCAAGAACATCTGGAACTCTCTGTCAGTTTACAGCAGTTACAACAACAGACTGAGCAGCTAGAATCTGTCCTCTCGGAAAAAACTACTTTGGTGGCACAATTATCGAGTCAATTAAGTCAATCCCAGACGGAATTAACCGAGAAAAAACAGTTAATTGAAAAATTATATAATCAAATTAAAACCCTAGAAAATAGTCCCCCCCCCACCCCTGAACCCTCACCAATTACCAAACCTGCGCCGAAGAAACCCAGTCTTTATAACTTTGAAATGGCAACTTTAGCCCGTTATATTGCCCCCAATCCTACCCCCACAGAGTTAACGGATTCCGAAATCGGTTGGTTCGATTAATTATGGCTAGTAAAAATCAAGAACAACAACATCCACAGGAAAGACTAGATCGCCCGATTGTTGATCAGCTGCTGCAATCAGAACCCAATGATTTAAACTTAGCTGAATGCGCTCGTTTACGCATACGTTATCAAAACTTTCCGGGAGCAAGAGAAATCCAAAGAGATTTAGATTTAATCCTAGAAAAATGGCAGTTAGATGAAGCTAGTTTATGGGCAAAAACTCGACAACTGCACAGTCACGGACAAGTGTATCAAATTCGCCAAAGCGAGGAGCAACAGGATTGGAGTTAAATTGCAGCAGTTATCTTAATGGTGCGAGAGGAAAAATCAAACCTATAATTTGATTTTATCTAATAATCTCTGAAACGGATTTTTCGGTTTACTTGCTGGTGGATCTGCGGGGGGATTAGGATCATCTAGATAACGATAATATTTCCATATATCCCAGTAGGGACATCCCGGTTCGATGCGAATTCCTGCCCAATGTAAATATTTTAAGGGCTGATTTAATCTCGGATCGATTAAGATATTCCCCTGACGTTGAAAATGAGAACTTCCCCCCCAATTTCCCGCTTGAAAACCCGGAGCGCGGACAATATTAAATCGATTGGGAACTCGTTTGAGAATGGTATAATTAATAATCGGTTGATCGGAGGTTTTTTGAGAAAAATCAAAATATTCTGGATGAGCAGCACATTCTTGAAAAGCACTATATAATTCCTGTTCTGAGAATAGATTCTTTTTACTAGCCCAAAAACCACCGTTAAACATCCCAGTTAGATCATTTTCTGTGAAGATTCCCTGTTCTAAAACAATCGGATTAAAGACGTTAGTAATCCCTTTTTTGTGTTGGTAATCACAGCAGAGAAAATCGTAGGTATCGAGGAAATTTAGATTATCTATTATTTTTTCAAAAACTACGATATCGGTATCGATATAAAGAAATTGATCTAGTTCTCCAAACCAACACACCTGCTTGCGAAATTGATTGGGACGAGCAAAGAATTTTTCTCCAAAAATATCATAGATTTTTTGTGCTAATTCTTCCACTAATTGCAGATCGGGATAGAGAATAACGCCATATTTTTCTGCCAATAAATCGGCAATTTTTTGATAATTATTGTCGTAGGGAATCAAGATGACGGGAGAATCGGGATCGTACAAACGAATACTATTCATTAATGCGATCGCTTGATCAATAACTCGATCGTTAGCGGTAATGTAAATTCCTCGCTTCATAAATATCCTAGGGGTAAGAGTTAGAAATAATTATATAGCAGTTATCTTAATGGTGAAGTAGAAAGTTTTCCTTTTGGGGAGTCAGCCATCAGCTTTTTTCTCCCGATATCCCTGTTCACTGATAACTGATCACTGATAACTGAATAGCTGATCAGCCTTTCTCTGTCAACTCTTAAGGAGTGGTGCGTTTGATTTTTGAATTGGCGAATAAGTAGGGAGGCACAATTATTTGTAGGATGGGTTAGCGGTAGCGTAACATGATCAAGCGTTGGGTTTCATGCTTCAACCCAACCTACGTTCATCTTATATTTAATTCCACCCACCCACTTAATTAAGGAAAGATCACTGCTACTTAAACAGTTTTTTCTTAAGTTTAGCCAGAGAACTCTGCATCCATAATTTTTTAAGTCGCAGGGGTTCTAAACCTTCTATATCAGCCGGATAGCGTTTTTTAATATCAAAGAAATCATTAATTTCTCTTAAAATTGTTTCAAAACGTGGTAGTAATTTTTCGGGATGATAATCATCGAGAAAATTAGCCGGTAAAGAATTGACGGGAAAATTACGGGCATAATTAAGAATACGTTCCAGATCGTATTGAGTGGAATAAGCCCCGATTTTTTGACAATTGAAACCGGGATCGAGATAATCGGCTAAGGCGCTATTAACGCTAGAAAATACCGTACAGCCACAGGCTAAAGCTTCCAGGGGCGGTAAGCCAAAACCCTCCGTTAAACCGTTTACAGCCCAATATTCAGCCGAATCGTAGAGATAAACCCGACTGCGATTGAATAATCCCAATAAATCCTCCACATAGCTATCTAAAACCTTAACGCGACAGTGGGGACGGAGGGCGGGAACTAGACGATTGAGAAGATACTTTGAGGATTTGCGCCCCTGTACTAGGACATCGATATCCCTTTCTAAGCCTAAATTGAGAAATTCTGAGCCAATTTGATTAGGAAGATAGTAAATCAAAGCATTAGGAGCTTTTTCTCCCCAATAACCCATAGTATGGCGGCTAACGGTGATAATTGGTATTTGGGAGGGTAAACGAAAGCCGTAACCTGTACTATGGGCATGATAAATGATATTATGCGATCGCAATCTTGTCACCAATTTAGGAACATCAAAACCCCAGCTAACCACAAAAATACTGTCATCGGAGCTTATTTTTGCAAGTATATCCTCTAAAAAAGGGTAATTTAACTCTTTTTGACGATAAGTCACAATCTGGGCGCTACAAATTTGACTAGCCAAATTGACGGTTTTCATTTCTGCCCACAGTCCACCCCCACCAAAAGGAGAAGTAGTACCGGGCAAGAGAAAATAGAGGTTTCTCATCAGGATAATAAGTGGGTGGGTGGAATTAAATATAAGATGAACGTAGGTTGGGTTGAAGCATGAAACCCAACGCCCGCATAGTTGACGCTACCGCTAACCCATCCTACAAATAATTGTGCCTCCCTACTTAGAAGTTTTGGTTAAGCGGTAGTTTGGAGACTTGGCTATTCTATACTTAATTATTAAGGTGTGAGGTATCTAAAAGCAATAGTCGATCGAGCATAGATATTATTAAATTATGTTTGCCACTGATAAATACTTAGAATTATTAAAGCAATACCCTCCTCGTCCTATTCACAATGAGGAAGACTTAGAAATGATGCAGGAGGTTATTAATCGCCTTTTAGACAAACCCCAATTAACGGTAGAAGAAAGGGAATATCTAAATGTTTTAGGGTCTTTAATTTATGAGTATGAGGAAAATCAAGAGCCAATACCTGATATTTATGGAATTGAATTGTTGAAATTCATATTAGAGGAAAGAAACCTACAAAAGCAAGATTTGCTATCTATTTTTGAAAGCAAGTCAACCCTGGATGATATTTTTGATGGGCAACAAGAGTTAACTCCTATCTACATTCAAAAATTAGCCAATTTTTTAAATATATCTCCTGATTTATTTTTTCCTAGTTAGTTACAAAAAATGCGTTAGACAGTTAGGCTGATTTCCTGTCTTAACGCATAGGTTAACGGACTAAATTAAAGCCCGATAACGCCCCAAAGCCAGTAAAGGAAAATACTGCTGATAGAAGTGATATTTTAGGTAAAAATGACAGGGAAAACCTGTACCGGTGAAGTAATCTTCATCCCATGTACCATTTTCTTTTTGGGTAACAAGAAGATAGTTAACACCCTTTTCAATCACTTCTCGCTGATAATTGCCGGTGACTTTCCCGACGGCTAATAAACCGATTAATGCCCAAGCTGTTTGGGAAGCGGTACTATTTCCCTGTCCTTTAAATTTAGGGTTATTGTAACTAAAACAGGTTTCACCCCAACCACCATCAACATTTTGACAACCGCTTAACCAATTGGCTCCTTTTTGCAATTGCTGGCGATATTTATTCGGTTCCAGAAAAGCCAAAGCAGATAACGCCCCACTGGTTCCATAAATATAATTTACACCCCAACGACCAAACCAACTACCATCAGCTTCCTGTTCTTTTTCCAGATAATCCAAAGCTTTTTTAACTCGATTTTCCTCCATTTTAACATCACAAGTGCCTAACATTTCTAGAACTCTGGCAGTCACATCAGCCGTATTAGGATCGATCATTGCTTTTAGATCGGAATATGGCAAAGAATTAAGCCAGTTTTGATCGTTATCGATGTCAAAAGCTCCCCAACCACCAGCTTTACACTGCATAGTCGCCATCCAATTAACTGCCCGTTTCATCACACCTTTTTTAATATTTTCATCGGGCATTTTAATCAACTCTAAAGCCATCACCACCACTGCCGAATCGTCTAAATCGGGATACCAGCGATTGTCAAATTCAAAAGCCCAACCGCCGGGGGTTCCGATTTTATTTTTAATCGCCCAATCGCCATAATCAAGAATTTGTTGATCGATTAACCATTGTCCCGCTTTAATCATAGCTGGATGAGCAGGATTTAGCCCAGATTCAATTAGCGATCGAATTACCCAAGCCGTATCCCAAACCGGCGACACACAGGGCTGTACACAATAGGTATTATCTGTCTGAATGGCAAAATTATCCACCGCTTTTAAACCGCGGGCAACAATCGGATCATCAACATCATAATCTAGGGCTTTTAAAGCTAACAGGGAATTTAACATCGCCGGGATAATTCCCCCCCAATCCCCTGTGTCTTCCTGTCGTTCAATTACCCATTTTTCCGCCGCTTTCAGACTTGCTTGACGGAAGGGAACTAAATTAGTTTTTTCTGTCCATTTAAACAGTCCATCTAACCAGAGAAAAACATCTGACCAATTGTTACTTTTTGGTAACTCATACTTGACATTATTCAACCCTTCTGTATAGAGTTCATCGAGATTAAAACCCATTTTATACACAGGTTTTTTGTCGAAAACAATTAATAAAGGAACCGTACTTCCCCGCGCCCAACTGGACATTTCATAGATAGTAAAAGGGAAATTTTCCGGCAGTAGCATGATCCAAGCGGGGATAGAGGGAACCCCCTGCCAATCATAACAACCAATCAAAGCGAGGTGCATTTTGGTGAAAATGCGGGTTTTGCTGATGCCACCTTGAGCTAAGATAAATTCTCTGGCTTTTTCTAAAGCAGGATCATTAACGGGAATTCCCAATAGTCGCAGCCCCATGTAGGCTTCCACAGTGGTGCTAAGATCGCCACCATCCCCATAAAATAACTCCCAAGCGCCGTTAGGACACTGTTGCTGACGCAGATAGGTGGCTGCTTTGTCTAGGGGGCGATTTTTGTCAGTTTTCCAGATTTTGTGCAGTAAAATTGCTTCTGAGGTGATGGTGACATTAGATTCTAATTCTGCCCACCAGTAACCCTCAGAGTATTGGGTAGAAAGTAAATAATTTTGAGAAAGTTCGATCGCTTTCGCTGTTTTAGCGGCTATTTCGGTGATTTTGTCCTGAATCTGCATTTTTTTCCGTTCGACAACCTCTAGAGACCACGAGTACAAATAAGATAATCTTATTTACAAAGTTTTTAATAAGTAGGTAAAGGATGGGCTTTTGTTCCCAAACAATCCAATAAAGGAATCTGCTTTGGTTGCCAATTTCTTTTTTCTTTTGACTGATTACTGTTTACTGATAACTGATAAGTGGGTGGGTGGAATTAAATATAAAATGAACGTAGGTTGGGTTGAAGCATGAAACCCAACGCCCGATTATGTTACGCTACCGCTAACCCATCCTACAAATAATTGTGCCTACCTACTTAAATCAGGTCCCCCACTCCCCTGAAGACAAAAAGGGTACGAAACTCGCACCCTACCAGATTGATCTTAATTTAACTTACTTTTTCTTTTTGCCTTTAGCGGGCGGATTATCCTTCGCTGCCGGTTCCGGGGCTTTTTCCTCCACTTGCGGGGCTGCTGCCACGGGTTCTGGGGGTTTTTGTCCCATTTGGGCGGCTACTTCGGCGGCGAAATCCGTTTCTTCTTTCTCGATCCCTTCACCTAGTACAAAGCGTTGGAAACGACGCACCTGAATATTTTCTCCTAAAGCGGCGATCGCTTGTTTGATCAACTCCTCCACACTGATGTTCTGATCGCGGATAAAGGGTTGATCGAGCAGAGAAAGTTCTTTCAAACGTTTTTCAATGCGACCAGCCACGATTTTTTCTTTGATATTATCGGGTTTATTGGCTAAATCGTCCCGTCCCATCTCAATTTCTTTTTCTTTGGCGGAGATTTCGGTGGGAATATCGGCTACTTTCACATATTCGACGTTAGGACAAGCGGCAATCTGCATCGCCACGTCATTAACCAATTTTTTGAACTCCTCGCGACGGGCAACAAAATCGGTTTCGCAGTTCACTTCCACTAAAACACCGATGCGACTGCCGGTGTGGATGTAACTGCCGATCATCCCTTCTGCCGCTACCCGACTGGCTTTTTTCTCGGCGGAAGTAATCCCTTTTTGACGCAACCATTCGATCGCTTTAGTTATATCCCCCGCGTTTTCCGTCAGCGCCCTCTTGCAATCCATCATGCCGGCGCCGGTCTTTTCCCTAAGTTCTTTAACCTGTTGTGCTGTAATTTCTGCCATAAAATTCCTAACCTACTGCTTATAGTTGATCATGCCACGAGAGGGGCAGGTTTTACAGAATCGATAGGTCCGGAAAGTTTACCCCCGAACCTAGCGGCAATCAATAGCTAATTTTCCCTAGTTATCGTCGTCTCCACTGGCAAATTCGGCGGCGTATTGGGAATAATCACCTTCTTCCTCGTACTCGGTTTCATCCTCGTAGTCTTCCTCGTATTCTTCCACCGCTGCTTGACCACCGCGACGACCTTCGATGATCGCATCGCTAATTTTGCCTAAAATCAGTTTAACTGAGCGAATTGCGTCATCGTTGGCGGGAATCGGCACATCTACTAAGTCAGGATCGCAGTTAGTATCCAAGAGGGAGATGATGGGAATGCCCAATTTTTGACATTCTTGGATAGCGTTGTATTCCCGACGCTGATCCACTACGATGACTAAATCCGGCAGCCGGCGCATGGTTTTAATGCCACCGAGGTATTTTTCTAGTTTGCCTAATTCCCGACGCAGTACCGATGCTTCTTTTTTCGGTCGTTTATCGAGGGCGCCGCTATTTTCTAATTCTTCTAATTCTTTGAGTCTTTCTACCCTGCCGCGAATGGTTTCCCAGTTGGTTAACATTCCCCCCAACCAGCGTTGGTTAACGAAGTGGCTACCGCTGCGTAAAGCTTCCTGTTTAATGATTCCTGCTGCTTGCCGTTTCGTACCGATGAATAAAAAGCGTTTACCGCGATCGGCTTCTCCTCGGACAAATTCGTAAGCTTCTTCGATTAATTGGGCAGTTTGCACCAAATCAATGATATGAACCCCATTTCGGGCAGTGTAGATGTACTGAGACATTTTCGGGTTCCAACGGCGCGTTTGATGGCCAAAGTGAACCCCAGACTCTAGCAATTCTGCGAGAGAGACAACGGGCATATTTTTCTCCTTTTCGGGTTTATCCTCCATCTAGGGCTGGATTTCTAGATTCCTAGAAACACCCGATCGCCTAGATGTGCGATTTTTGACAACTTTTCTAGTCTAACACGAAAGGGCGCGATTGCATACCCGTAAATATTGGGTACTGAGGGCTTGCTACTGTAATTCCTCAAGTTTTTTCAAAACCGCTTCTGCATGGGCTTTTACCTTGACATTTGACCAAATATAGGCAATATTTCCCTGGGGGTCGATCAGGAAAGTGGAGCGTTTAATCCCCATATATTCCTTACCCATAAATTTTTTTAATCCCCAGACTTGATAAATTTCCGCCAGTTGATGTTCGGTATCGCTCAATAATTGAATAGTTAAATGGTGTTTTTCAATAAAACGACAGTGGGACTTCTCTGAATCGGGACTAACTCCTAGAATTACCGCGTTTAATTGCTGAAATTGCGGTGACAAAGCGGTAAAATCGATCGCTTCTGTGGTGCAGCCCGGGGTGTTATCTTTGGGATAAAAATATAATACCAACCACTGACCGGCAAAATCTGCTAATTTGCTAATTTCGCCTCTTTGGTTGGGGGTAGCAAATTCGGGGGCTTTTTGTCCAACTTCTAGGGTCATTTTTAGGAGTGTAAAGGCAAGAGTAGGAAAGGAGCAAGGGAGAGAGAAAGCAATAGCCAGACTTGATAGTTAAATCTGGGAAGTTCGGGTTTTTCTGACTCGACTAAAGCATCGATTCTCTCTAATAAACGATTATTTAAAGAATTATCACTCAGAGCGACACAGCAACTATCGGAGAAGTTTATTTCCGCTACTTGATTAACTTTTTCTGCTACTAAAAGCAGCGATTCAGCTAATAGTAAATAATCCACTTGTCCAGAAGCGTACTTATCGGCGCGTAATTCCCGCAAGAAGACCAATTCTGACCATAAATTCTCACTATTGGGCAGCCAAGAAGACATTGATCGCAGCCAACCTAACCAGAAAAACCAGAAGGTGTCATGATATTCTTGGTGAGCTTGTTCATGGGCTAAAACTGCTTGTAAATGTTCTTGATCCAAGAGATTTAATAATCCTTGGGTTACAATTAATTCCGACTTCCAGAAGCCAACTCTGGCACTGTAGGGAAAATCCACTGCTAAAACTCTCGCCTTCTGAGTGGTGATTTTTTTGAGGGGATAACTGCTAAAATCCCGATGGGTTTGCCAAGTTTGATAGGAAAGTTTTATTAGACAAAATAGAGCAAAAACTAGCCAAATTATGGCGCTAAAGTAACTAATTAAACTGGAGTTATAGCCCAACATTTGACCGCGATAGCCCATACAAACCACCGATATAACTGTCATTAACAGCAGCAAAGGAGGAAAGAGGAAGAAAAATAGCGTTGTCTGCCAACGACGCTGATAGGTAGGCAGAAACCAACGTAAACCAATAGCGATAGTTAATGCTAGTAATAACATTGAACCGTGCATTAGCTTTCTCTCCGTTGTTGACGCAGGGTATCTAAACGAGATGCGATCGCTTTTAATTGTTCGACACTAGCAGTATCGAGACTATCGGCAAAAGAAGCCACCACATCCGCATTACCAATGGCCAAAAAACGATGTAATTGTTCGTAGGCTTTAATTGCCTGTGCTTGTTCCTTAGAAACCATCGGTTTCCAGTAGAAAATCCGACCCTGTTTATAACAACTTAACCAGCCTTTATTAGTTAAACGACGCAGTACCGTAGTCACAGAAGTATAGGCTAGATCCCGTTCTGGATCCGCTAAAATGCGATCGTGGACATCCTTAACGCTGACGGTTTCCAATTCCCAGACAATATTGAGAATTTCCGCTTCTAGGGGGCCTAGTGATAACTGTTTTGGTTGATAGGTCGGCAATTGAGCCATAGTTACACAGAAATGAAGATTACTTTCCTGATCATAGCGGCGGATATCGATCGCCTGATAAAATAGCAACGATCCTTTATATTGTCTTTATGTCCACCGAAACTAATTTAACCACAACTACGGGCGCTGATGCCATCGATGTGGCGATCGCTAATGGCATTGATTTTGATGGTTCCCCAATTCCCCAGGCAAAATTGGAACTTTATCACCGGGTAATGGGTTTGGAAGCAGGACGACAAAGAAGCGGGGTTTCTAACACGATGAGATCGCGAATTGTCCGCATCGGGGCCAAACATATCCCCCAAGAGGAATTAAATCAGCTGTTGTTAGCCGCCGATTTTGCTCCTCTCAAGGACAAAGAAATCGCTTTCTACTATCATCTCAAGTAGTCAAATTTTTGCTCGCCATTTTTCGCCTAGACTGCTTGCGGTTAACTGGATTGTTGGAAAAATTAGGCAGGGAGTCTAGGTTGATCTAATGCTCAAGGACACCTCGAATAAAAGATTTTGTTAACAAAGTGTTGGTCGAGGAAATCTCCTTGATATACATTGATGGAGAGGGAATAATTTTAAATAATTAACAAGGCGCTCCGTCCCTCAAAATCCGATTTTTCGAGGTAGCCTAGACATAACGTCTTGGTTATTGCCTAAAATTAAACTTTTTTTTGCCCATCAATTTAAAAACTTGCGTTTTTTGGATCATTTTAGCCTAGAGGGCTGGGTAGTATAAGTTACGGCAAAGTTGATTGGTTAATTTTGTCCATCAGTGTAATCTGGGTTAAATCTCTCACTTTTTCCGTTATCGATTACTCAAGGGGTAGCTCGATCGATTGGACTTATTGAGAAAATCTTCGCAGTAATTGAGAATAAACCAAGCTTTCATCAGGGTTTCAGGCGGTGCAATGCTAAAGTAAATCTATTTTTCGAGGTACCCCCAAGAGATAACCACTGATTCCGAGCCGGTAATGATACACTAGGCATGATTTAACTACAAACCTCGATCGCAAAAGGAAATAAACATCGATGAAAGCCATGATTTTGGCAGCTGGCAAAGGAACTCGTGTCCGTCCGATTACCCATACGATTCCCAAACCCCTGATCCCGATTTTACAAAAGCCGGTGATGGAGTTTTTGTTGGAACTGTTGCGACAGCATGGCTTTGATCAGATCATGGTGAATGTCAGTCATTTAGCCGAAGAAATTGAGAGTTATTTCCGCGATGGTCAGCGTTTTGGGGTGCATATCGGTTATTCTTTTGAAGGTAGAATCGAAGAGGGCGAG
This sequence comes from Microcystis sp. LE19-84.1B, assembly GCF_027531875.1. Lineage (NCBI taxonomy): Bacteria > Bacillati > Cyanobacteriota > Cyanophyceae > Chroococcales > Microcystaceae > Microcystis > Microcystis sp. LE19-84.1B. The sequence continues at coordinate 14,600 of NZ_JAPZSR010000067.1, forward strand.
TTAATCGGTGATGCCCTAGGATCGGCGGGCGGTTTACGACGAATTCAAGATTTTAATCCCTTTTTTGACGATACTTTTGTGGTTCTCTGTGGTGATGCACTGATTGATCTCGATCTAACCGCAGCGGTTAAATGGCATCGAGACAAGGGAGCGATCGCCACTATTGTCACCAAAACCGTCCCCAGAGAGGAAGTATCCAGCTATGGGGTGGTGGTTAGCGACGAGGAGGGAAGGATTCTCAGTTTCCAAGAAAAACCCGCCATCGATGAAGCTTTAAGTACCTGCATTAACACGGGTATCTATATTTTTGAACCAGAAATCATTGATTTTATTCCCCCTAATAGTAAATACGACATCGGGGGCGAGTTATTCCCCCAATTAGTCGCTAAAGGTGCGCCTTTCTACGCTTTAAACATGGATTTTGAATGGGTGGATATCGGTAAAGTCCCCGACTACTGGCAGGCAATTCGCGGGGTGTTATCCCGGACAATTAAAAATGTTGCTATCCCCGGCATCGAAGTTAAACCGGGCATCTACACGGGCTTAAATGTGGGGGTAAACTGGGATCGAGTCGATATCACCGGACCTGTGTATATCGGGGCAATGACGCGCATTGAAGACGGGGCGAAAATTGTCGGTCCGAGTATGATTGGCCCAAATTGTTGGATTTGTGGCGGCGCGACGGTGGATAATAGCGTTATTTTTGAATATTCTCGCCTCGGTTCAGGGGCCCGTTTGGTGGATAAGTTGGTCTTTGGGCGCTATTGTGTTGATAAAACCGGCGCGACGATCGATGTGGAAGCGGCAGCCTTGGATTGGTTGATTACCGATACCCGCAAGGTTCCCCCAGAATTTGATCACCCTAAACATCAGGCAATTCGTTCTTTATTTAATCAAGGAAAATAGGGAGATGGGGAAATGGGGAGATAGGGAAATGGGGAGGTGGGGAAATTTGAATTAATACCCTAACACCCTAACACCCCAACCCCCAACCCCTTTTTTACTTTTTACTTTTTACTTAACACCATGTTTGATTGCCCTGTTGATCTTCTCATTCTCTCCAATGGTCCCGGAGAAATATCCACATGGGTGCGTCCAGTTGTCAAGAGATTGCGACAAAACTTAACAGAAGATCGATCGCGGTTGCGGATTTCGGTGATTCTTTCCCCTTGTACTCATTCTATGGGGGCGGAAACGGAAGTAGTTAGGAAATATCCAGAGGTCGATCGAGTCCAGTCGCCAGAAAACTTCTTTAATTTTCTTTTCTGGGGAAAAACCGCCGATAATTGGGATTGGCACCCCAAGGGCATCGTTTTATTTTTAGGGGGCGATCAATTTTTTGCCCTCACCATCGGTAAACGTTTGGGTTATCGCACCGTTATCTATGCGGAATGGGAAGCGCGTTGGTATCGGGGGATCGATCGCTTTGCCGTGATGAATACAAGTGTATTAAATAATATTCCCCAACAATATCAGCATAAATTTACTGTTATCGGCGATTTAATGGTAGATTTGCCCACTGCTATCACCCCCGATGATACTACCTTAATTGCACTCCTCCCGGGTTCCAAACCCTCGAAATTAGCCCAGGGTGTACCCCTAACCCTAGCCATTGCTGAAAAGATACACGCGCAGGCTCCCCAGACTAAATTCTTAATGCCCGTCGCTCCTACCCTAAATTTAGCTTATTTGGCGAAATTTGCCGATCCTAGCTATAATCCGATGATTACTAAAACCGGTTGGAGTGCTGCCCAATTAAAAAACGGAGAAAAACCCTATCTAGAAACAGCTAAGGGGGTAAAAGTTGACCTAATTACCGATTTTCCCGCCCATAACCAGCTTTCTCGCTGTCATTTAGCTTTAACGACGGTGGGTGCTAATACTGCTGAATTAGGGGCGCTGGCAATCCCGATGATTATTTTACTACCGACTCAGCAACTCGACGCGATGAGAACTTGGGACGGTTTACCCGGTTTATTAGCCCAACTGCCGGGGGTGGGTTCTTTATTTGCTAAGATAATTAATCTCTATATGTTGCGGAAAAAGCGTTTATATGCTTGGCCAAATATTTGGGCTGGTGCAGAAATTGTTCCGGAATTATTGGGGGAATTACAACCAGAAGAAGTGGCAAATATGGCTATATCTTGGTTAGAAAATCCCGAACAATTAGAGGCTATCCGGCAAAAATTGCGGGCAGTGCGCGGGCAAGCGGGAGCAGTGGATAAGTTAGTATCTATTATTGCCGAACAACTGTCTAGTTTCTAAGCAATTAGAGAATTAACCTTGTTGGTAGTGAGGATCAATTGCGATTAATTTATTAACAGTTTGATAGAATTCCTGCTGATAAAATTCCCGTTGATTGCTGTCGAGAGCATTAATTAATTGTTCTTGACAGTAGCGACGATATTCCATTAAACTAATTTTTTCCATAGCTATAATAGCATTTTTAATCTGTTCTTCTGGCTGTAAAATTTCCTGACTGGTATGTTCATTTAAGTTAAATAAAGAATTAAAATCACGATTTTTATCTGTGGTGATTATCAATAAATGATTCTGTAAAGCTGACATCAAATCTCTTGGGTTAGTAATTTGGGTTTCTAACTCTAGAATTACTTGCCATAACCAACGATAATCAGGGACATTAAAAATTAAATCTTTTTCATCCAAAAGTTCGCAAATGAGCCTCCGATATTCGGGAGAATGGAGATAGATTAATAATAATAACCATTCGGCTTTTTCTGAGCCATTTTTTTCGGACTTATCTAAAATATTTTTCCTCTTAATTGCCAGAGATTTTCCTTGAGGTTTATTAACCTGTTTAGAGAGATTTTTTAAAATATAAGGCAAACGAGTAGCATCTTTTTGAGCCAAAATTTCAGCACAATAATCTAGATAAAAAGTCCGTTGATTGCCATCGATTAACTTTTGCAGTAAACTCACCATACTATTGGCTATTTGTTGAAAATGTAGTCCCTGTTTTAAATCTTTATTAACCAACATTTGCGATATTTGCCAATCAATCCAAAAAGGAGATTTTTCGATTAATTCTTGATAACTATTCACACCGTCAGCACGAGATTTAAGAAATTCGTCGGCATCTTTACCATCGGGAAGATTGAGGATTTTTAGGTTGACTTGTCCCGAATAAACTAGAGAGTTAATTTCCTCGATCGCCCGTTTTGTCGCCTTAATTCCCGCTTGATCGGCATCAAAATTAAAGATTATTTGTTTACTTTCACTGTAGCGCAAAAGTAATTTAATTTGCTCTTGACTTAAAGCTGTTCCTAAACAAGCAACCACATTAGTGATACCAGCAGCATGGAGAGCGATCACGTCAAAATAACCCTCGACAACTATCGCTAAATCTTGCTGAATAATTGCCTGTTTAGCTCGATCGAGAGCAAAGAGAGTTTTTCCCTTTTCAAATAGAGGAGTATCGGGAGAATTTAGATACTTTGGTTGTTCATTACCTAACGTGCGACTACCAAAAGCGATCGCACGTCCTTGACTATCAAAAATAGGAATCATTAAACGATCTCGAAATTGATCGTAATAACCGCTACCATTTTGACGTGCTTTAATTAATCCTGCTTGTGCCACTAAAGCCACAGGATAGCGCTTTTGTTCCACTAAATAACGATAGAGCGTTTCCCAACCTTCCGGAGAATATCCCAGTTGAAAAGTTGCGATAGTTTCTGGGGTTAGTTGTCGTTGTACCTTGAGATAATCTAACGCTTTTTCCCCTTGGGGTTGACTAAGGGCGTGTTGATAAAAACTCACCGCCACGGCCATTATCTCGTATAATTGTTCCTTGAGGGATAATTGCTGTTCTAATTCCTGACGCTGTTCTACTGCTAGAGTTTTAATCGGGATTTGATACCTTCTAGCAAGCTCGAAAACCACTTCACTAAAAGATTGTTTCCCCACTTCCATGAAAAATTTAATCCCGTTTCCCCCCGCACCACAGCCAAAACAGTAATACATTTGTTTGGCAGGACTAACCGTAAAACTAGGGGATTTTTCCTCGTGAAAAGGACATAAACCGACGTATTCCCTTCCCCTTTTTTTGAGGACGACTCTCTCGGAAATTAAATCCACAATATCAATTCTTTGTTTAACTTCTTCGATCGTATCTGGATGTAGTCTCGGTGTATCCATAATCAGTTATCAGTTATCAGTTATCAGTTATCAGTTATCAGTTATCAGTTATCAGTTATCAGTTATCAGGAGTCAGTTTTAAGTGAGCAGTATATATTAAGTGAGCAGTATTAAAGCTGATCACTGAAAAATCTCCCCAACACCTACCACCCCCACTAACGCCCTTTTTGACTCCCGGAAATTCGCACCCACAAGTAATAAGAAAGGACTTGACTTTGGCGGCGGCTTCTGCTATGCTTTTCTCATAATGGAAATCTGTGCAAATTTTGCTGGACTCAAATATTCCCATTATAAATAAAATCTTTTAAAAATATTATCTCAAAATCTCCCGACAAAAACAAGCAAAATTTCGCCCATAATTGTTAAGTTTTGTGAAAAATACAGAGACCGGCAGGGAAAGAACTGATTACTGATCACTGAAAAACTTCCCCACTGAGATAGCTGCATTTTGTCCTCCGAAACCGAAACTAAGACAGAGACAATTGTGCAGGGAAAAATTAACAGCTGATCTAGTTAAATTTAATTGAAAAGGCGACTCGCGCACACCGACACAGGGGGGAATTAGCTGATTTTTCAGAGCCATTAAACAAAAAGCCACACCTAATGCCCCCGAAGCCCCTAAAGTGTGTCCTGTTGCGCCTTTTGTCGAGCTTACAGCCACTTGCGAGCCAAAAATGCTGGCGATCAGGTTTGCCTCCCGTTCATCGTTTAAACGCGTGCTAGTGCCGTGGGCGTGAATGTAATTAATTTCATCTTTTCTTAATTGACTTCTGTGCAAACATAGTTCTATGGCTTTGGTAGCGCTACGATTATCCACCGCCGGGGCGCTAAGATGATCGGCATCACAGCTAAAACCATAGCCCAAAATTTGCCCGTAGATGGGGGCATTTCTGCTTAAAGCCAATTCTTCCGATTCAAGGACTAAAATCGCCCCACCTTCGCCCAAAACTAAGCCCTCTCTAGCTATATCAAAAGGATAACAGCCCGTTTTCGCCAAAGCTCCCATCTGTTCAAATCCCACCAAAGTTAAGGGAGTGATCGGAGTTTCGATCGCCCCGGCTAAAACTCGATCGCATTCTCCCATTTTGATTAATTCTACACCTTGGGCGATCGACCAGATAGCCGTGGCACAGGCCGCCATGGGTGCTAAGACTGGGGCGCCGGTTTCTATAATTCTAGCGGTCAATACCGAGGCGCGATCGGGTAAACTATCTAACCAGTTTTCTACTATTCCCGTCGCTGCCATCTGTTCCCATAAACCCTGACAACCGCGACTAGAACCGATAGTGACAGCACAATCCTTTAAGGGAGGGGTTAACTTCGCATCTTTGAGGGCAGCAATCAAAGCAATTTTGGTTAAATCCTCTAAAAATGCCGGTTTGTGACCGATTAAACCCAAGGGTAAAGCGGGTAAATCAGAAAAGGGTTGTTGTCTAGTTATACCAGTTTTGCCCTCTAGTAATCTTTGCCAACTCTGACTTAAATTTCCCAGAGAACTGATCAACCCAATTCCCGTCACCACAACATTCATTTATCAGTTATCAGTTATCAGTTATCAGTTATCAGTTATCAGTTATCAGTTATCAGTTATCAGTTATCAGTTATCAGTTACCAGTTACCAGTTACCAGTTATCAGTTATCAGTTATCAGTTATCAGTTATCAGTTATCAGGAGATGGCTTTTATTTATTCTTCCTAAACCCTACACCCCACTACCCCACTACCCCACTACCCCACTACCCCACTACCCCACTACCCCACTACCCCACTACCCTACACCCCACACCCCACACCCCACATCCCCTCCTACCAATGACAGCCATAATCACGAAACCTGAACAATCAGGAGAATTATTGTTAAAATTGTCTCGCGAAACGGTTCCCACCATCGATAACGGTAAAATTCTCGAATTAAGAGAATCGGGAGCCAGTAAAGCTCAGGAATTAGCCATTCCGGGCAAAAAAGACGAAGAATGGCAATTCACCGATTTAAGTCAACTCTGGGCGATCGATTTTCGCGCCCCCCAAACCGTTACAATCGATAAAAATGCCCTAGCTGTTTTTTTACTGCCCGAAGCCAAAAACAGCCGTTTAGTCTTCGTTAACGGCATTTATCAGCCTGAATTGTCCGATATCTCCGCTTTACCCCCCGGTGTCAGCGTCAGCAATCTTGCCAATGCACAAAAAGATGTTCTTGTCAACTATCTAGGGAAAGAAAAAACCCCCGAATTTTTTACCGCACTCAACCAAGCTGGTTTAAGCGATGTCGCAGTAATTCACGTCACCGCTAACACCGTCGTCACAACTCCCATACATCTCTTATTTATCACCGTTGTGGAGGAAATTCCCCGCTTTTATCAGCCCCATAGCCTCATCGTGGCGGAAACGGGAGCCAGTGTCAATATTATCGAGAATTACGGAGCTTTAGCCGAATATTGCTCCGATTTACCTGTAAATTACTCTTATTTTACCAACGCTGTCACGGAAATTTACCTCGAAGCCAACGCCGAAGTCATCCATACCAGAGTACAACGGGAATCGGGAGATGGTTTTCACATCGGACGCACGATAATTGAACAAGGGCGTGATAGCCGTTACACTCTCAACGAGATAAATCTAGGAGCTAAACTCTGCCGTCATAACCTCGATATCCTGCAAAAAGGAGAACAAACCGAGACAAATCTGCACGGATTAGCCATGATTACCGGACAACAAACCGCCGATACCCACAGTGCCATCTATCTCAACCATCCCCACGGTATCAGCAACCAACTGCATAAATGTATCGTTGATGGTAGCGCTCATGCCATCTTTAATGGTAAAGTGTTTGTTCCCAAACCTGCCCAATTAACCAACGCCTCCCAGTTAAATCGGAATTTGTTAATTTCTAACAAGGCACGAGTCAACACCAAACCGGAATTACAAATTACCGCCGATAACGTCAAATGTTCCCACGGGGCAACCATTAGCCAACTGGAAGCCGATGATTTATTCTATCTGCAAAGCCGGGGCTTAAGCGCCGACACCGCCCGCAGTTTGTTAATTGATGCTTTCTCGGCCGAGATTTTAGCTAAAATTCCTCTAGAATCCCTCCGCCAAAGATTGGGGCAATGTGTCGCCTGTCGCAGTGTGGAATAACTCTACCTGGGTGGGTGTCAACCTGCCCAAAGTACCCCTCTGACTCCTGACTAAAATGACAATTATCCAAGAAAAAACCCTCGCCCAAAAAGTCCGCGCCGATTTCCCTATCCTCCATCAAACCGTACACGATAAACCCCTTATCTATCTCGATAGTGCCGCCACTTCCCAAAAACCGATTCAAGTATTAGAAACCCTGCGAAACTATTACGAAAAAGATAACGCCAATGTGCATCGGGGGGCGCATACTTTAAGTGTCCGGGCAACGGAAGCCTACGAAGGAGCTAGAGATAAGGTGGCTAGGTTTATTAATGCCGCTTCTCGTCAGGAAATTGTCTATACTCGCAACGCCACGGAAGCGATTAATTTAGTCGCCTACAGTTGGGCATTAAATACCCTGAAAGCAGGGGATGAAATTATTCTCTCGGTGATGGAACACCACAGTAATTTAATCCCCTGGCAAATTGTCTGCCAAAAGACGGGGGCGGTGATTAAATATGTGCAATTAACCAGCGACGAAAGCTTTGATTTAGAACAATATAAATCCTTGTTATCTGACAAAACCAAATTAGTTGCTGTCCTCCATGTTTCCAATACATTAGGCTGTATTAATCCCGTTGCCGAAATAGTCAGCCTTGCCCATCAAGTCGGGGCGAAAGTATTAATTGATGCCTGTCAAAGTGTCCCCCATTTAGCCATTGATGTGCAGTCCATAGATTGTGATTGGTTGGTGGCTAGTGGTCATAAAATGTGCGCCCCCACCGGCATTGGATTTTTGTATGGCAAAGAGGCTATTTTAGAGGCAATGCCGCCCTTTTTTGGTGGTGGCGAAATGATTGCAGAAGTCTATTTAGACCATTTTACCTGTGCCGAACTGCCCCACAAATTTGAAGCCGGAACCCCCGCTATTGGCGAAGCGATTGCCCTCGGTGCTGCGGTAGAATATTTAATGGGTTTAGGGATGGGTAATATTCATGCCTACGAAGAAGAATTAACCGCCCATTTGTTCAAAAAATTAGGAGAAATTGAGGGTTTAAGAATTTACGGGCCGCCACCTAGTTTAACGGGCCAAGGTCGGGCTAGTTTAGCCGCCTTTAATGTGGAAGGGATTCATGCTAGTGATTTAGCCACTTTATTAGACCACGAAGGAATCGCTATTCGTTCTGGTCATCACTGTACCCAACCTCTACACCGCCTTTTTGATGCTTCTGGCAGCGCGCGGGCAAGTCTATATTTTTATAATACCCCAGAAGAAATCGATCACTTTATTGTCGCCTTACAGGAAACTATCGATTTCTTTGCCAATTGTTTTTCTTAGGGGTATCTCTGGCCCTTTTCCTGTTCTTAAAGAGTGAAGGAAGTTACCTATTATTATCAAGGAATTTGTCCTGAAACGGGCGAGTTATTGCGCTTGCCCCGCACTCTTTTGGCTGAAAAAATCGCCCAAGATTTGATGACAACTATCACCAATCCTGAAGGCAAAATGTATGGGATTTTATTAGGAGAAAATGCTGCTGGCGAAATAGAGATTTTAAAAGCTTTTTCTGGACAGGGAGAAGCTACTGGCTGGGTTCCGTCCCTAGTGGGGAGAGAAAAAATTATGCTGGAAGAAAAGCGCGTTTTGCAACTTTTAGAAACAATTAAACAGGAAATTATCACCCTGCAATCAATCCCAGAACATAATTTATATCGACTCAATCAAGCAAGTTTTGAGTGCAAAATCCAAGCTTTACAGCAACAACATCAAAACAATAAACAGGAAAGAGATAGATTAAGAAATTTAGGAGATTTAAACTCAGAAGAATTAGAAAAGTTAAATAATCTCAGTCGTCAGGAAAAAAGAGCAAGAAAGCAATTAAAACAGGAACAAAAACAAGTTTTAGAACCCTTAATTGAGAAAATAAACTTAGCCAATCAGAGAATTATTGAACTTAAGCAACAGCGTAGGAACCTCTCCAAACAGTTACAGGAATTGCTGTATCAATCCTACTGTTTAAATAACTTTTCTGGACAATCTCTCTCCTTGGCTAAATTGATGGGTAGTAATTTGTTACCGACGGGAACAGGGGAATGTTGCGCCCCAAAATTATTAAATTATGCCGCCATGAAAGGATTAAAACCCATCGCCATGGCCGAATTTTGGTGGGGAGAATCGAATCGAGATAGAAAACAGGGAGAATTTTATGGCGCTTGTCAAGAAAGATGTCAACCTCTCATGGGTTTTTTACTCTCTGGTTTACGTTCATCCCTAGAAATTATCTACGAAGATGAGGGAATAATTGCTATTAATAAACCCGCAGGATTATTATCGGTAGCAGGACGTTATCAAGATAGTCAAGATGCCGTGGTTAATCGTTTTCGTCGTCAAGGGAAAAATCTCATTCCCGTTCATCGTTTAGATAGAGAAACTTCGGGTATTTTATTACTAGCTAAAAGTTTAGATATTTATCGTTGTTTATCCCAACAATTTCAACAGCGACAAGTGGAGAAAATCTACGAAGCTATATTATCAGAAATTGTTGAGCGAGAATCGGGTATAATTGACCTACCTCTCTGGAGAAATCCGCAAAATCGACCCTATCAAACTGTGGATTGGCAAAGGGGAAAAGCTAGTCAAACCTATTTTAAAGTTGTCGGTAAAGAAGGCAATTATTCTCGCATCGAATTTATTCCCTACACGGGAAGAACTCATCAAATTCGTGTTCATAGTCAAGCGGGATTAGGGATAGGAATTTTAGGCGATCGCTTGTATAATGGTAAGCAGTCCGACCGTTTATACCTACACGCTAAACAATTATCTTTTCGTCATCCTCAGACCGAAACTAAAATTGACCTAATCATTCCCACCCCCTTTTGAGAGCTATAATTGCTAACGGCCAAAAACTAGCTATAATATAGCAATTCCCCTAGTTGTGAGGTACAGAGTCTTAGGTTTTGAGGAGTCAGAAGTTAAGATTTTGGTGTACCTCATGAGATTGGGAAACGCTATAAACCGATTTACTAACATGGGTACAAGGTCAGCCAGAAAATAAATAGGGTTGGCTGAATATCAGTGCAATCCTTGCTAAAAAAGGTTTTTGGCACTTTTTTGGTTAAAAAGTGCTAGAAACAAACGTTGAGAAATCGATCCGAGGGACTCAAAACCCTTAAACTTTTTCAGCTTGTCCGAGCGGGATTACCAGTGCCATAGTTGGAATTTTCTGTCTGAATGATTCTCATCGGAAACATAAAAAAGAACTTGATTCCTTGCTCACTCTACAATTTCAGAAGTTTAATAAATCTCAGATTATGACCTTCTAAAGTATTGTAAAGTTTCAATACAAATATAGTCATATATAGTCATTCATGGTAATATGTACAGACAAAACTATCAGACTATGCAAAAAAAACAGGAATAAGTTATCGAACGGCTTGGAGGTGGTGGAAACAAGGGAATTTAACAGGTTATCAATTGCCTTCTCGTACAATTATCATAACGGATGACAACCATTCAAAACCCGACGCTGAGTTAAAAGACAACGGATAATAATGTTAGTAGCAGAAAGACACATTATCAAGAAAGGACATAGATTTTGGGCTGAGATAGATAATTTATCTTGGCAGTCTAAAAATCTTTACAACTCAGCCAATTATTTAATCCGACAAAACTTCATTTATGGTCATGGCTATTTGACCTATAATCAGATGGCCTCTCTCATGAAAAAGACAGAACAGTATCAAGCTTTACCCGCTAAAGTTTCCCAACAAGTTTTAAGA
>NZ_JAPZSR010000053.1:0-21836 GCF_027531875.1 Microcystis sp. LE19-84.1B
GGAAGAGAGTTAATCGTGCGAGTGAGGGAAACGGGGGTAGAAAATCGCCCACAGGAACTTTTAGAATTAATAGAGACGATTTTGATTTACAAGTTGCCGCGGATTACTCGAAAGGAGATAGAAGCTATGTTTAGTCTAAGCGAGTTAAGACAGACGCGTGTGTTTCAGGAGGCCCTAGAGGAAGGTCGCCAAGAAGGTCGCCAAGAAGGTCGCCAGGAAGGTCGCCAAGAAGGTCGCCAAGAAGGTCGCCAAGAAGGTCGCCAAGAAGGTCGTCAAGAAGGTCGCCAAGAAGGTCGTCAAGAAGGTCGCCAAGAAGGGGAAATCATCGGAAAATTAGCTTCTGTTCCCTTATTATTGCGAGCGGGGGTTAATCCCCAAGAAATCGCCGCTTCTCTGGGATTGTCTCTTGAACAGGTCTTAGAAATGGCTCGCTCGCCGGGAGATAGCGATCGCTAGGGTATTTTCAGAAGTTTGATTGCTGATTTCCCCTTTTAGGACGAGTATGAACCCCGAAAGGGACGACTTTCGGCAGTAGAGATATAATTTCCTTATCTTCCTTTCCCGCTTTTCTTCGATGCTATCCTTACTAAAAAAGCTCTGGAATTGGCTAAAATCGCTCTTTATTGGCAGTCCGAGGGCAATTAACCCCAAAGAAGTCAAAAATACTCCTCCAGAACCCAGCGATGGGGAATATGAAGGGATATTGATGGGGTTATTCGAGCAGGTAGCGGCGGGAACCACTACCGGCGGGTTACGGGGATGGCTATACAGTCGCCATTGTGACGATAAAAAGCTGGCGCGGTGGTTAGAGGTCAAAAGCGAGGAATGGCTACAGTATCCGGAAGATTATCAAACTTTAGGGCGGGATCTGGCGGCTTTAGGGAAGGTGATGACGGGAAATCTGGGGGAAGTGTCCCAACGGATTAGCCTCCAGTTACGCGACGCGGTGAGGGATGTTTCCGGTGTGGAGGAGGAAAATCTAGACTCAAAGGAGACGGATTTAACGGAAGTGGTTCAGGATGTCGCATTCTGGTTTGAGCAAGGATACCAGAAACTAATCAATGGGGATTTTATCGGCGCGATCGCATCTTACGACAAAGCTTTAGAAATTAAACCCGATTACCATGAAGCTTGGTACAACCGAGGGGTTGCGTTAGGTAATTTAGGCAGATGGGCAGAAGCGATCGCATCTTACGACAAAGCTTTAGAAATTAAACCCGATAAGCATGAAGCTTGGTACGGCCGAGGGTTTGCGTTAGGTAATTTAGGCAGATGGGCAGAAGAGATCGCATCTTACGATCGAGCTTTAGAAATTAAACCCGATAAGCATGAAGCTTGGCACGGCCGAGGGTTTGCGTTAGATGATTTAGGCAGATTGGCAGAAGCGATCGCCTCTTACGATCAAGCTTTAGAAATTAAACCCGATAAGCATGAAGCTTGGAACAACCGAGGGATTGCGTTAAAGAATTTAGGCAGATTAGAAGAAGCGATCGCCTCTTACGATCAAGCTTTAGAAATTAAACCCGATTTCCATCTAGCTTGGACTAACCGGGGGGTTGCGTTAGGTAATTTAGGCAGATGGGCAGAAGCGATCGCATCTTACGACAAAGCTTTAGAAATTAAACCCGATGACCATCAAGCTTGGAACAACCGAGGGGTTGAGTTAGGTAATTTAGGCAGATGGGCAGAAGCGATCGCATCTTACGACAAAGCTTTAGAAATTAAACCCGATAAGCATGAAGCTTGGTACGGCCGAGGGTTTGCGTTAGATGATTTAGGCAGATTGGCAGAAGCGATCGCCTCTTACGATCAAGCTTTAGAAATTAAACCCGATTATCATGAAGCTTGGTACAACCGAGGGAATGCGTTAGGTAATTTAGGCAGATGGGCAGAAGCGATCGCATCTTACGACAAAGCTTTAGAAATTAAACCCGATTTCCATCAAGCTTTGTCCGGCCGAGGGGTTGCGTTAGGTAATTTAGGCAGATGGGCAGAAGCGATCGCCTCTTACGATCAAGCTTTAGAAATTAAACCCGATTATCATCAAGCTTGGTACAACCGAGGGGTTGCGTTAGATGATTTAGGCAGATTTGCAGAAGCGATCGCCTCTTACGATCAAGCTTTAGAAATTAAACCCGATTTCCATCTAGCTTGGACTAACCGGGGGGTTGCGTTAGGTAATTTAGGCAGATGGGCAGAAGCGATCGCCTCTTACGACAAAGCTTTAGAAATTAAACCCGATGACCATCAAGCTTGGTACAACCGAGGGATTGCGTTAAAGAATTTAGGCAGATTAGAAGAAGCGATCGCATCTTACGACAAAGCTTTAGAAATTAAACCCGATGACCATCAAGCTTGGACCAACCGAGGGAATGCGTTAAGGAATTTAGGCAGATGGGCAGAAGCGATCGCCTCTTACTACCAAGCGGTAGCCATTAAATCCGATGACCATCAAGCTTAGTCTGACCGAGGGTGGGCGATTTGTTCTCTGGGTAAAATAGGGCTAGATCAACTAACAGAATACAGCGATCCTTACCATTGGGCAGCCTATACCCTGACTGGACAGGACTAACTTATGGAAATTCCCAAAACAATTATCGATCTTGAAGCGCTGCTAATTGCCCTCGCACAGCAGACTGAACCCTTGCCAGAATATCTACAGCGATCGCTCAAAGAAATTGAACGATTATTAAAGGAAGAACAACCCCAGGCAGCAACACAATTGCGGCAACTTGTCAAGGATTATCCTCCCCTAGAAAAAGCTTATAAAAAAGCGATCGAAGAGTTAGACGCAGCCTATGCTAACCAAGAACGCGCCAAAAGTTTAAGCGTCACTTTTCCCGATAGTTTAGATTTCGGGTCCCTATTTATTAATGATGTTATTCCTAGCCAAGATTGGGTAAAAACTGCCCAAAAATTAATCCGATCCCCCCTTGATCAGGAGGGTGCTGATTCCCCTCGATTTTGGGATAAAGCCGATCGCCTGATGGTGGTAACGGTGGGAGGTGCGGCCCTAGGGGGATCGATTGCGGGAGTTTACGGTGCGGTTATTGGTGCGATATTAGCGGCAGGCTGCGGATGGTATATTACTTTTAGGAAAACAAAATCAGCATAAATTTTTGATGAAGATTGTTAACATTGAAAACTTTCTTTTGTTAATCGGAACCTTGCTTATTACCGCAAGCGTGGCACTGGTTACAAAAAAACAATCAAGACGGGGAAACAATAAATCTTATCTAGAAATTATTTTTGTTTCTGGGTTAAGTTTATCGGCTGTCTTGGCAATGTCTAAGGTGGTCCATAAAGTGTTAACCGATGAAAATTTTCAGAATTGCCTTGGCTCGGATAGTCAAATCCTTCTTTTGTTAGCGGCTGTTCTCGGTATCTTTATTTCTATTAAAGAGATTTGTAAATTATTTGAAGCGAACTAATAGGAATACCAGCTTTATCCATATCTAAAAGTTATACTAAATCCTCTGGAGAAGGTGTAGAATAGGCTCGAAATCTTTTTCCTCTCGGCTACTCAAACCCTACTTAAAACTACATTCCCATAATTTCGTAACCGGAATCTACATAAATAATCTGTCCAGTAATACCACTAGAAAGATCACTGGCTAAAAAAGCGGCCGTATTTCCCACCTCAATTTGTGTCACCGTGCGATGTAAAGGAGCGATTTCTTCCACATGATGGATCATATCAAGAATTCCCCCCACGGCCGAAGATGCCAAGGTGCGAATTGGACCGGCGGAAATACCATTAACTCGAATCTTTTGTCCCCCTAATTCCGCAGCTAAATAGCGAACACTCATTTCTAAACCAGCTTTTGCCACCCCCATTAAATTATAGTTAGGAATTACCTTGACACCACCGAGATAGGTAAGAGTGATAATACTTCCCCCTTCCGTCATCAAAGGTTTAGCCGATCGCGCTAGACGAGTTAGGGAAAAAGTGCTAATATCTAGGGATTTAGTGAAAGCTTCCCGGGGGATGGCGGTAAAATCGCCCGTTAAACCCTCTTTATCGGCAAAAGCGAGACAGTGAATCAAAATATCCAGTTTACCCCATTTTTCCGCCACTGTAGCGAAAGTATCTTCTACCTGTTGGTCATTTTGGACATCGCAGGGGACATAAAAAGCGGGATTAAGTTCATCGGCCAATTCTCGCACTTTTTTCTCAAAGCGGCCTTTTTCGTCGGGGAGATAGGTGACACCGATATTTGCACCAGCTTGATGGAGTTGTTGGGCAATTCCCCAAGCGATCGAGCGATTATTGGCAATTCCTGTCACTAGGGCGTTTTTTCCCGTTAAATCTAACATAGTTCTCGTTTCTCTTACAAAAATCTCCCCAATAGCCGACCCCAGCGAGATTCGGTATAATAGGGATACAGATAACGGGGCAGCAATGATCACCCCTCCCCCATTGTCTGGCAAAAAGCGCCCAAAACTTTTCCCAGTTTAGGCAGCGGTTATGTTTAATAGAGGTGACACTCGTTGCATAATAAAAACAATTTTCCCCTTTTTTGGATGTGAGATGGACTTATCATTAATACAAGATAAAC
This sequence comes from Microcystis sp. LE19-84.1B, assembly GCF_027531875.1. Taxonomy (NCBI): domain Bacteria; kingdom Bacillati; phylum Cyanobacteriota; class Cyanophyceae; order Chroococcales; family Microcystaceae; genus Microcystis; species Microcystis sp. LE19-84.1B. The sequence continues at coordinate 4,560 of NZ_JAPZSR010000053.1, forward strand.
CCCTAGCAGATGTGTTCCGTCGAATCGGCAGCGGCAATTTCCCCCCGGTGGTGGAATTGTTCGAGCGTGGCAAAACGATCTTTTTCCCTGGAGATCCCGCCGAAAGAGTCTATTTTTTGCTGAAAGGAGCCGTTAAGTTATCGCGAGTCTATGAAGCGGGAGAAGAAATTACCGTGGCTCTACTGCGGGAAAATAGCGTCTTTGGTGTGCTATCCTTACTGACTGGTCAGCGATCGGATCGTTTTTATCATGCCGTGGCTTTTACTCCGGTAGAATTACTCTCGGCCCCGATCGATCAGGTAGAAAGATCCCTCCGCAATAATCCCGATTTATCAATGTTGATGCTGCAGGGTTTGTCCTCGCGGATTCTGCAAACGGAAATGATGATCGAAACCTTAGCTCACCGGGATATGGGTTCACGTTTGGTCAGTTTTTTGTTAATTCTCTGTCGTGATTTTGGGGTTCCCACCACCGATGGCATCCGGGTGGATCTAAAATTGTCTCACCAAGCGATCGCAGAAGCGATCGGTTCTACTCGCGTCACTGTCACCCGTTTATTGGGAGAGCTGCGGGATCAGGAAATGGTCTCAATTTACAAGAAGAAAATTACCGTCCATAATCCCGTCGCTCTCAGTCAACAATTTACTTAAATTCTGGATGACTAGCGCTTATATTTTAGTTTTGGCCATCGTGGTTTTAGGTGGTCTGATAGCTGCGGTTGGCGATCGCATAGGTAGCCGTATCGGTAAGAAAAGGATGCGTTTATTTAATCTGCGTCCGAAACAAACCGCAACTTTAATGACGATTGTAACGGGAATTTTGATCGCCAGTTCGACTTTAATTGTCTTATTTGCTTCTAGTAAATCCCTGCGTCAAGGGGTTTTTGAACTGGATCGTCTTTTAAATGAACGTCGTGCCGCTATTAAGGATTTGGAAAGTCAGGTAAGAAAAACCACCGAACAAAAAAATCGAGTGGAAAAAGCTTTAAAAACGGCTAAAAGTGAACAGATAGCTGTGCAGAAACGTCTAGAGGTTCTTAATAAAAATTATCAAGCTTCTCGTCAACGTTTGCGATTAGTTTCAGGACAGTTGGAAAAGTTTCGTAAGGAAGTGGCTAATTTAAATAATGAACGAGTTATTTTAACTAATCAAAAGGCAGAGTTAATCAGTCAACGGGAGCAATTGTTCCAACAAAAATCAATTCTTTCTAGTCAGATCAATCAACTACAAACCACCGTTCAAATTAGAGATAAAGAGTTAGCTAATCAACAAAAGTTATTAACAACCAGACAAGCGCGACTTCAACAGTTGGAAACTCAACAAAAAACCCTACAGCTAGAAATTGATCGCCGGGATCAACGTATTGGAGAACTCGATCGATCGATTGTGGATAAAAATTTGGCTTTGGAACAGCGCGAGGGAAAATTAAAGGATTTAGAAACCCAAATGGCTTTTCTGAAGCGGGAAGTGGAAGTTTTAGAACAATACTATCAAACCTATCAAGAATTGCGGGAAAAACAAATCGCTATTTTCCGGGGACAGGTGTTATCTTTTGGAGCTTTTCGTATTGTCGATCCCCAAGCTATTGTCGCTGTTATTGATAAGTTATTGCGAGAAGCGAATATAAATGCTATCCGTGCCACCCAACCGAATCAGCCTAATTTTGACCAGCGTTTAGTTAAGATCACAAAAGCACAGGTAGAACAGTTAAGTCAACAATTACAGGACGGTAAAGAATATGTGGTGAGAATCCTTTCAGCAGGTAATTATGTCTTAGGAGAAACCGAGATTCGTGTCTTTGCTGATGTGGTTCCCAATCAAAGAGTTTTTGAGGAGAAACAGGTAATCGCTGCCGTTTCCATTGATCCCCAAAATATGACAGAAGAAGACCTACAAAAGCGCTTAGATTTACTCTTAGCTTCGGCTCAATTTCGCGCTAGAAGTGCGGGAGTTTTAGGGTCAATTCAAGTGGAAGATGGTTTATTAACTACGGTAGTTAACTTTATTGGTCAAGTGAAAAAGTCGGGTAATTCTATCGAGACACTTGAGGCAGTTGCTGCTAGTAAAACTAATACATCTGGACCTTTAACTTTGCGTTTAGTAGCGGTAAAAGATGGTAAAATTGTTTTTAGTACGTCTTCTTAAAAGATAGCTAAAGTTAGGAGTTGAGACTAAAATCAATTCCTTCGTAAATATCGACAAGATTTAAGCTAATTCCTAAAGAATCTAGAGAGAGAATTTCCCTGGCTGGGGTGTATTCTTGCAGTAACCAATTATTGTCTGAGGTTTTGCGATAGGATTCTATTAGTATCTCCCCTTGACTGACGAGAAGATATTGGTTTAATTGGGGTATAGAACGATAATAACGAAATTTATCACCCCGATCATAACCAGAGGTGGAAGGGGATAAAACTTCGATAATTACACAGGGATTTAAAATTTCATCGTTGCGATTATCGCTAAATAATGGTTCCCCAGCAATGAGCATTAAATCTGGGTATAAACCGCGATTATATTGGGGTATCCATAGTCGCAAATCACTGGGAAAGACTTCATAAATAGTTTTCCTTAAAGCATTGTCTAACAAGCGAATTAAATTGCGTACCAGTCGATTATGATTGATGCTTCCCCCTGTCATCTCGATAATTTCCCCGTCGTGATATTCGTGTTTAGTTTCCGCTCTAGTTTCTAAACTACGATATTCTTCTAAGCTGAGGGTTTTGGTAGGAGATCGAGTTAGCATTTTCTCTGTCACAGAATTTTTAATCCTCCCGATTATAACCTAGATCACAGAAAAAAAAGGTTATCATTCGTCAATTATTCTTCAATTAAAATTAATTCCTTCGTAAATATCGGCAATATTTAAGCTAATTCCTAAAGAATCTAGGGATATAATTCCCCTGGCTGGGGTGTATTCTTGCAGTAACCAATTATTCTCTGATGTTTTGCTATAGGATTCTATTAATATCTCCCCTTGACTGACGAGAAGATATTGGTTTAATTGGGGTATAGAACGATAATAACGAAATTTATCACCCCGATCATAACTAGAGGTGGAAGGGGATAAAACTTCGATAATTACACAGGGATTTAAGATTTCATCGTTGCGATTATCACTAAATAATGGTTCCCCAGCAATGATCATTAAATCTGGGTATAAACCGCGATTATATTGGGGTATCCATAGACGTAGATCGCTAGATTGAAGACGATAATTAGGTCCTCTTAAAGCCAATTTTAGCAGGACAATAAGATTAATGAGAATACTATTATGATTGATGCTTCCCCCTGTCATCTCGATAATTTCCCCGTTGTGATATTCGTGTTTAGTTTCCGCTCTAGTTTCTAAATTACGATATTCTTCTAAGCTGAGGGTTTTAGGGGGAGATGAAGTCAACATTTTTCCAGATTAGAGCTTCTTTTATTTGATCATAACATAATTAAGTAGGTAGGTGTTAAAAATTGTCATATCCCCCCTTATTAAGGGGGGATTAAGGGGGGACTAAGGGGGGATCGGCACCCCCCTTATCAAGGGGATCAAGGTGGTATCAAAGGCAAAATCTATCTTCTATTTAATTAGAACCACTTACTTAATGCTACCTTTTAATCCTAATTCTCCTTGCAGAAAATCAATAAATTGTCTAGCAGTTCTTCCCGATCGCCCATTATGTCGGGTTGCCCATTGTTTGGCACGAAATTCTAAGTCTTCTAAGCTAATTTTTAATTTAGCTAAACTGGCTAAATGGCGCACTATTTCCAGATATTTTTCTTGATTAGCTGGTTCAAAAGTGAGGGTTAAACCAAAGCGATCGCTAAAGGATAATTTTTCTTGTACTGTGTCCCAATTATGCACTTCATCACTATCTTTTGGTTGCGGTCGATCCGCAAAAAATTCTCTGACTAAATGTCGGCGATTAGAAGTGGCATAAACTACGACATTTTTCGGTCTAGCGGTGAGACTTCCCTCTAAAATAACCTTTAAAGCTTTAAAAGCTTCATCGTCTTCTTCAAAGGATAAATCATCGACAAAGATAATAAATTTTTGAGGCAAATCTCGCAAGATTTCAATAATTAATGGTAGGTCTTTTAATTGCGATTTTGCCACTTCAATTAAGCGCAATCCCTGACTATGATATTTTGGCAATAGTCCCTTGACTAGAGAGGATTTTCCAGAACCACGGCTGCCATAGAGTAGGACATTTAAAGCAGGATAACCTGCCAATAAAAACTCAGTGTTTTTAATCAAGGTTTCCTTGGGCGTTTCATAACCGACTATGTCTTGAATCTGCACGGTATCGGGATGAGTAATTCCTTGTAATCTGCCTTCTTGCCACCTTAAAGCTGGATAATGGGCAAAAATTCCTGTACCACATTTGCGATAATAATCTGCTAAATCTTCGACTAATTCCGTCCAATCTGAACTGGAATGCAGCAAACTTTCTAATTTATTTTCCACTTCCCAAGCGGGGAAAATTAGAAATTTAATTTGTTCAAAAATTGTCGAACTGCTTAAGCTATAAATGCTAGAGTTATAAAGAGATTGGAGGATAGATAAATCCTGTTTAACGCCATTAATTAAAGATTCGGGTAACTCCCAAACACTTTTTTTCTGTACCTGTTGACTAAAGGGATTATCATCTAAGAGAATTTGTTCGATTAGAAAATCATTCCAACTGATATTTTTAGATGCTAAAGCTTGAAACCATTGACCATAAGCTTTGAGAAAATCGGCAACATTATCCGTAGCTAATAGGGTAATAAATGCCTGGCCAATAGCATTATCAAAAACCCCTTGATACAAAACCAACAAGCTGACTTTTTTGTAAATTTCAGAGCTCATTTTTTCTTCTCCACTAATAACTAACATTTCATGGCCGCCTTTTGGCAATTCCTAATCCGATTTAATAATTGCCGTCCTGTAGCCGAGGAAATGTAAATCAGTTATTATACTACCAAGATAGGGTGATCTTTGCAAGATTAAGGTTAAAAAAGGGAAAATGCCTACCGACTAATTCCTAGGATTTCTTGAATTGATTCTCATTTATCTTAATGGTGAGGTACAAAGTTCTCCTTTTGGGTAGTCAGTCCCGATGAAAAAATTTTCACCCCCACAGATGAAAGAGGTTTCCTTTCCTACACCCCACACCCCACACCCCACACCCTACACCCTCTTTCAAGTCAGGAGATGATACCCTGTCAGGCTACACTTCCTCTTGATGAGAAACGTTATATTTGATAAAATTTAACCAATCTTGGATTTCCTGTCCCAACCAGAGACATTCATCCTCGCGGAGATTCTGGCCGATAAGATAATAATTTTTAGCCGTCCGCAGACGAATCTGATAGTTACCTTCTGTGCCATTACTATGAAGAAAAATACCCCATAAATCTTGAGTTTTAAAAGCAAATTTTTTGTAGATAAAATTGAAGAGTTTATATTTAATTAAAACTTCTTGAGGGGTAAGAATTAATTGCATCTCCCGCAAACAAATAAAACCAATTAGAGCTATAATAAAGGTAAGAATCGGGGAGATAAAAACAGTGACAGTAAGGACAATCGCCAAAGACCAGAGGGTAGGCTTATCGGAAGGTAGCTTAATTTTGGGGGGTAAATTAATCTCTAAATTATCCCGGTGTTTAGCGATACGGATGGAACTGTGGGGAGGTTTTGGTAATTTCTTAGGATCGATTAAACTTGATACTTGACGATGGTAGGGATGTTGAAGAAATTTTAGGGCTTCTCTGGCACTTTTAAACCGCTTTTCTACCGCCATATCAGTCATAGTTTCTAACCAATCGATTAAATCATCATCAATTGTCACCAGTTGGCGAAATTGAATTTTAGAGTCGCGGTGGGGCAGTTCTATCGGCACAATTCCCGTCAATAAATGAATTAAAGTCATGCCCAAGGCATATAAATCAGAACTGGGAACCGCCCGTCCCCAAAATTGTTCTAGGGGTGCATAACCACTCGTTCCCACCACAGTAAAAGTAACTCCCGTCACTGCACCCTTAGACTGGACTGCGCCAAAATCCACTAAATAAACGTTATTTTCCGAGTTAATAATTAAATTACTAGGTTTAATATCTCGATGTAATACTGGGGGTGATAATTCATGCAAATAAATGAGAATTTCGAGAACTTCTTGGGCAATATTCCGAATTACCGTAGGGGTGAAACGTTGCCCCCTTTCTAAGCGATCGCTTAAGGATTCTCCCGGTATATAATCTTGTACAAGTACAAACCAAGGAATCCCGTCACCTTGATTTTTATCGAGGGAAAAATAATCGCGATAGCGGGGAATACGGGGATGATAGAGAGAAGCTAAAACGGCGGACTCCCGTTCAAATAATTTTAATTCTTCCCACTCCATCTGGGGACTAAAAGCGAGGAGTTTAATAATTACCGATTCCTGGGATAATATATCGGTAGCTAACCAAGTTTGACGACCGATAGCGGTATTTCCTAGGCGTTGTTGTAGTTGGTAACGTTCAGCTAAAAGAGAATCAGAAGTAAAGGTCATAGTGGCTTTTCCCTTATTTAGACCTGTTTTTTTTTCAGGAAAACTGCTGTGGAGGTACTAATTAATATCGATTTGTTTTTTTGCTGTCCAACAAAGGGCGATTCCTTTTTCTTTATAGGAAGATTCTCCGACAAAGATAGGATATAGTTCAGATTCACCACGATAGATAATTTCCTGACCATCAAATCCTAGAAAAATCGGTTGATTAGGTTGAATTGCCTGATAATCTCGTTGGAGAATCTGAGGATGTAACATGGCTTTAATTTCACCCTGTTCATCCCTAGGATAATCGATCGATCCTAAACGTTGGTAAACTGTGAGGGATTCGCTGAAAGTATCGAGATGGGCAGCGAGATAATTTTCCTGTTCGATATAGTCTAGGATTTGATAGATAAGTGTTTCGGTTTGACGAAAAAGATAGGGACAGATGACCCCATGGTTAACCGGACCGATTTCTAGGGTAAAAGCTAGGGGACAAATTCCTTTCAGAAAATGATTTTCTTCCTCGCTGACGGGATGATAAATTAAGCGCACCTCAGGATTAATTTTAGTCAGATAGGTAAAGAGTTTTAATAGCCAAGGATGGGGGTTAGAATAAATAATCGCCAGCATCATATTAGATGTGGTGCTGTGAATATCGATTAATAAATCAATGGATTTTTCTCGGATTTCTTTAACTATTTTTTTGGCTCGTTTTTGTTCGTATTGCTGACAATCGGGATTAACTAAATCTTTCTGGTTAAAACAACGATTTAAATCCGTATCGATATATCTAACCCGTTGCTTTAGGGCTAAGGGATTAGCGATGAGACTGTGGGATTGAAAACTGCTGCGAGCAATAAGATTAGGTGACTTTTGCAGGTATTTAACCAAATAAGCGGGAGTTAGTTCATTGCCATGCACACCGGCAATTAAAGCCAGATTTTTAATAGTAGTTTTCCGCTCGATCATTTTTTATAATTTTTGAGAAGTTAAGTGGGTGGGTGGAATTAAATATAAGATGAACGTAGGTTGGGTTGAAGCATGAAACCCAACGCCAGATTATGTTACGCTACCGCTAACCCATCCTACAAATAATTGTGCCTCCCTACTTATAATTATTTATGGTTTGCGGCAAAAAGTTTGTTGGTGGGGTTAGGAGTCGGTCGTCGGTCGTCAGAAGATTATTTTTTATTTATTCTTCCCACACCCCACACCCCACACCCCACACCCCACACCCCACCCCTATAACTGATTTAGAAAAACCAGCCGTAGGAATGAAGACCTTTACCTAAAAGATTCACCCCTAAATAACATACCCAAACCACAACAAAACCACTGGCCGCTAGAATAGCTGGTTTTCTTCCCTGCCATCCCCGGGTAATGCGGGCATGGAGATAAGCGGCAAACACTAACCAAGTGATTAGCGCCCAAGTTTCTTTCGGATCCCAACTCCAATAGGAACCCCAAGCTTCATTGGCCCAAACTGCCCCGGCGATGATACCGATAGTGAGAAGGGGAAAACCGAGACCAATGACCCGATAACTGATATTATCGAGGGTTTCCGCCAAGCTAAGACGTTGGGGCGAAAGAGTCGCCATCGCTGTTAAGGTGGGAGTTAAAAGGGCGGTTGTGCCACCGTTAGCCGTTTCCATGAAAATTGGGGCAGAAAGAGTGGTAGATAACTTATTTTGCAGACGATAGGCTCCCGTACCCACGGAACTGCCTTTTAACTCGATATTTTGACCTCTAGTGACGATCAGAAAAGCGATCGCCATCAGGGAACCCACCATCAAAGCAGCATAACTTAACATCATGACGCTAACGTGCATCATCAACCAATTCGATTTTAAAGCTGGAACCAAGGGCGCCGAAGTTTGCATTTCCCCGGGTAAGGACAAAGTGGCAAAAGCAGTAATCCCCATGGCTACAGGAGTCGTCACCACCCCCACCAGGCGACTGCGGCTAGTGTACTCAGCAATTAAATGAACCGCAGTTACACCCCAAGCGAGAAAGAATAAAGATTCGTAAAGATTGCTGATGGGGAAATAACCCGCTTCTAACCAGCGCGCCCCCAATAAAGCGGCGATACAGAGGTTAGCGATGGCCACTCCCGTGCTGCCCAGGCCGGGCAACAAAGGTATGCTAGGAAAGGCTGCCCCGGCCCAATAAACCAGCATGGTTAAAAACAGGACTAAAAAAGAAGTGTTATCGAGAAAGTTCTCTAAGCTAACTAAATTCATGGGATTTCTCTCGTTTGTCGCTCGCTCGCTACCAAGTATTCCATCCTCTATCCTATCCCATCGGTAAGGCGATCGAGACAGGGAATTGTTAGTATGAACTTTGCATTTTCACTCTGACCCACCCTAAAAATTATGACTAATCAAGAAGATAATCAATTTTCCTGGTCGCGTTTGCCTCTGTTAGGCAAAATCCTGATCATTTGTTCTGGTGTTGCCGTTTTAGGCTATTTTCTTATCCCTCGTCCCTCAGAATTGTCCAATATTACCCTCGAACCCTACAGCGAATTTATCAGTAAAGTGGAACGGGGCGACATCAGTAAGGTCAGAATTGGCAATCAAGTCATCTATTATCAATTAAAAAATCCTTTAGAATCCCTGGCTATTCCGGGTAATCCCCCCGTTAATCCCCCAGAATCAAGTAATCCCTTTCACGGTGATTCTAGTTCTCTGGCAAGCAAACCAAGCAGTAATCTAGTCTCCAGACGAGTCTTTGCCACGATTCCAGTTTATAACCCCCAATTACCCCAACTATTACAGCAAAAAGGCGTAATCTTCGAGGCGATTCCTGTGGCCGAAAACAGTTGGATCACCACTCTCCTCGCTTGGGTGGTTCCTCCCTTAATTTTAGTCGCCGCCATGCAGTTTCTGTTCTATCGCAACGATGACACCCGTAAATCGCTGCTTTTTAACAAAAATCTCGCTAAAGTTTACGGAGACGGCGAAAAATATCCGATTACCTTCGGTGATGTGGCCGGGGCCGAGGAAGCAAAAACCGAGTTAAAGGAAATCGTCGAATTTCTCAAGGATGCCGAGCGCTTTAATAAAATTGGGGCGCGTATTCCTAAGGGTGTTCTCTTAGTCGGACCGCCGGGGACGGGGAAAACTCTCTTAGCGAAAGCGGTCGCGGGGGAAGCGGGAGTGACGTTTTTTAGCATTTCGGCCTCGGAATTCGTGGAGTTATTTGTCGGGACCGGGGCAGCCCGGGTGCGGGATCTATTTGCCCAAGCGAAGAAAAATGCCCCTAGCATCATTTTTATTGATGAATTGGACGCGATCGGTAAATCGAGAAGTTCGGGATCGGGAACTAGCGGCAGCAATGATGAGCGCGAGCAGACTTTAAACCAACTTTTGACAGAAATGGACGGTTTTAGCCCCAAAGAAGCCGTCGTCATCGTTTTAGCCGCCACCAATCGCCCAGAGACTCTTGATGCCGCTTTATTGCGTCCGGGGCGCTTTGATCGCCAAGTTTTGGTGGATCGTCCCGATTTAGCGGGAAGATTGGCAATTTTGCAGATATACGCCAAACGAGTCCAGATGGGTGAAGATGTTAACCTCAAAGCGATCGCCACCCAAACCCCCGGTTTTGCCGGTGCCGATTTAGCCAACCTCGTCAATGAGGCTGCTCTCTTGGCTGCCCGTAATAATCGGGAAAAAGTCAGTCAAATTGATTTTAAAGAAGCGATAGAAAGAGTTATCGCTGGCTTAGAAAAGAAAAGTCGGGTTTTATCGGAAAAAGAAAAGAAAATCGTCGCTTATCACGAAGTAGGCCATGCTTTAGTCGGTGCTGTCATGCCGGGAGGTGGTCGCGTCGAGAAAATTTCCATCGTTCCCCGGGGTTTATCCGCTTTGGGTTATACCCTGAAAATTCCCACGGAAGACCGTTTTTTGATGACAGAAACCGAATTTAAAGAACAAATTACTATGTTATTGGGCGGTCGGGCAGCCGAAGAATTAATTTTTGGCAGTGTCACTAATGGCGCTTCCGATGATTTACAAAGGGCGACGGATATTGCGGAAAGAATGGTGACAATTTATGGTATGAGTAAATCCCTGGGTCCCCTAGCCTACGATAAAACAGGACAGGCTAATTTTTTAGGTAATAATCAGGGTAGTCCCCGGCGTTCGATCGGAGAAAATACGGCCAAAGCGATCGATGAAGAAGTTAAACAAATTATCGACGCTAGTTACCAAAAAGCCCTAGCAATTCTCAGTCACAACCGCAATTTATTAGAGTCGATTACTGCTAATCTTTTGACCACGGAAGTAATCGAAGGAGAAGAATTGCAAGAGGTATTAAATCAAGCGCAAATGGTCTGATCAATCCTCATAAATAGGGTCTGCTGAAAAAGTTTTTCGTGGGGACAGGGTGTGACCCCCCCCCAACCCCCCCCGACATCGGGGGGGCAGGTGGGGTGTGGGGAAGTGGGGAGAACAAAGCTGCCTATTGCCTATTGCCTTTTGCCTTTTGCCTTTCCTCATAACTAGGGTCTGCTGAATAAATAGTCGAGAATAACTAACTTAAGGAGAGGAGAGGATCAAAGCATTGGAAAACTTATATTTCCCTGCTTTGACGGTTAATTTGCCCTTTTTCCAACCCAAAGAAACAGGAGAGTTATCTCGACTTAAACTGTTATAAAGGGCGAAATTTTTTAACCAATCGTGCTTTTGACCGTTACGAATTAACATCGGCAGTAGATTGATTTGATTATAGGTAAATTGTAAACTCTGCCCTTGACTGCCTTTAAATAAGAGGCTGCCTTGGTTAATTTGAGTTAAATTTACTTGACTTTTTTGCTTAAATATGCTCTTGAAATTCTCATAACTGCCCTGGGTTGCCGCTTCTCCCACTTCCAGAGCAAAACCCGCATAATTGTTACCTGTGGGTAAAGCTTGGTAGGTGTTATCATCGGGATAAGGGGAATTAGGAATATCGATTATTTCAGGAGAAGAAAGATTGATTAATCTCAGAGCTAACCAAGTTTTTTCTAATTGAATAAACCAGATATTATCATCTTTTTCTACCTTAGCAGTTTTCGGTAATTGCCAGAAAAAAGCTTGATCTGCTGGTCGTAACCAGATTAAAAGATTACGATATTGTCCGATTTCATCCCCGGGATTTTTGCCCGGTTTTACGCCATTGTTGCCAGTGTTAGCCACAAAAAAATCCACCCCTTTGTCTTGATTAAAGGCCATTAATTTAAACGGGGCCACATCGCCATCGGGGAAAGTTCCCGCCAGACTACCCATTTGATAACTAGCCCCAATAAATTGAGTTTCCCAATAACCCGGACTCTGATTATTGCCCGGTTTCCAGTTTTCATATAGGGGTTTACTGGCGAGAATTTCTACCGGTTTATTAAAGTTTTTTCGGGCTAATTCCATCACTGCTAAAGGAGGACGATAACGACTGGTAATTAGATAAAGAGAGTCCAATTCCGGGCGATTATTGGCGACGGGAGTATCACCAAAGTATAACCAAAAAGTGCGGGCTGCACCCGATCGCATTACGCCATGGCCATCACCATAATCGCGTTTTACAGGGCCACCCCAACCACCGCGATAATATTTAACACTAGCGGCCATGGATAACCAATCTAAGGCCATTTTTGCCCATTGTTTAACTTCCGTATCTTGAGCAAAATCGTAGAGATTGAGATAGGGAGCAAAGGTATGACCGTGATAAACTTCTGAATCCCATTCTCCCATACCGATGTTATATAAAGCTGAAACGTAACGCTTAATTTTGCTCTTATAAATTTGACGAGTTGCTTCATTTCCTGTTTCTTCGGCCATCAGATAAACCGATGTTTCGCGCATCGCTCGCAGGTTATCAGTATTGCGACTATCTACCCATAAACCCCGTCTTTTCATACTCCAATCATTACCCGTGCCTTGGCCAGTACTATGGATAGGATGGGGGCGTTGTAAAGGGTCGGTTTCTGTCCAAATTTTCGCCGCATTATACATTCTCTGACGATAAACAGGATCGAGATACTTTCCGAGAAGAAAATATTTTCTAATTTGTCCTTTCAGGGTAAAAGAAAAATAATAATCTATATAATCGGTGTGGGCCTGTTCCCGTTTTTGTGGGTCATCCTGCTGCAGGAAATCTAGGGCTTTTTGCCGGTTTCCTGCCAAGAAATCAAACATGGCCATAGGATAGGATCTTTTCTCGTTTTCTCCCCACAAATTGCCATAACTTTCTGCCTTAGCAAAATGGTTAATAACCTGCTTGGCCCTTTGTTGAAATTCTGCCTCTAATTGCGGTGTCCAATCGTTAAGATATTGGGGTTGAACTTCGGCAACGGGGAAGGAAGCGATCGAGTTTTGAGAAACAGAATAGAGGGAATTAAAGCCAATAGCAAATAGGGCAATTATTCCCGCTAAAATTAGATATTTAATTCTAGATCCAATCGTCATCTTCGGCAAATTCATCGATGTTTCCTTGATTTTCTGGGGACTGAGGTTGATTCTCTTTATCTAATTGTAAAGGAACTGGTTCAGGAGCGATAATTTCTGGTAATAATTCTTCGGGTTTTTGACCATCTACCTCCACCACAATTATTTCTGTGACGGGAAACCAAAGTATCCGGCCTTGATCATCACAAACCGTCACCGATCGAGATTTATCTGGAGCCTCCGTTGCGAAGAAATCTCCTAACATTTTGGTGGGTAAAATATTCTTACTTTCACCCCCACTAACTCCTAGAAATATATATTCGTTACCTGTGGTCAAATGTTGGACAATAATCGCCATAATTAAAAGGTTTTAGTCAATGAAATGTACTTAGTTGATAGTTGACTCTTGAATGATAGCTTTCAGCCCTAAGCTTTCCACTGATAACTGATTACTGATTACTGATTACTGATAACTGATAACTGCTTACTGCTTAACTTGACTGCCGTGACTGCGGGGATCGGTTTGACTAGCGCCCACAAGGATATTAAAATCAGAAGTCTCTCCCGTAGTGGTGGCATAGGGTAGGGTAGAATTAGTTAAAAGTGCTTCTAAATTAGCAGTTAAAATTGATTTTGGTTGTTCTCCGATCGCTTGGGCAACTGGCTGTCCTTGGTTATTTAAAAAGACAAAATGGGGAATACCATCCACACGATAACGGAGAATTTCCGGCAACCATTTATTATTATCAACGTTGAGCATGACAAAATTAATGGCATTACCGTATTGTTTTTTAATTTCGGCAATTTCAGGGGCCATCGCCTGACAACTGGTACACCAATTAGCATAAAATTCTGTCAGGGTGGGTTTACCATTGCTGAGGGCAAGCTCGAAAGGTGTCGCTTTTTCCGCTTGCGCTTCCAAAGATACGGAACTAGCGGTGGTTTGAAACCCGAAGAAAATCGCTACACTAAGGATAACTGCCGTTACTGCCAGCAGCAGATTTCTGGTTTTGTTGGTGGGTGTGGTGGCTGTCATGGACATTTAATCAAAGTTTACTTTGTCCTATTGTAACGATTGCTGCGCTCTTTTAGTATTGGTGTCGATTGAGTTACAATCAAGTTAGAGATGGGTAATAATTATGACTGAAGAAAGACTCGATCGAATAGAGGGACAGCTAAAAAGGCTAGAAGGGAATGTTCATACAATTGAGGGGCGATTAGAAACTTTAGAAAGTAACCTTCAAAACATTGAAAAAAAGCTAGGAGACGTGATCAACCAAATCCGTGAACTTAGTCTTAGCATCGATACCTACCAAAAAGCTGATCAACAGGTAGTTAATTTGGCTTTTGGTCTAATCGTTGCCGCTACTGCTGCTATTGTAATTCCAGCCGTTTTCGGCAAATAAGCAAAAAAGATTCTTTAGATCGGAAAGGCTGCATGAAAAAACGCGTTACTCTCACTTTTCCCAAAAAAGCCGTCCATATGCCCGTTACCTATCGACTGGCAAAGGATTTTAACATCGCCGCTAATATTATCCGCGCCCAAGTTGCCCCCAATCAAGTGGGAACATTAGTATTAGAATTATCGGGAGATATCGATGAGTTGGAAGCGGCGATCGAATGGTTACAATTACAAAATATTGGCGTTTCCCAAGTTAGTCGCGAAATCGTCATTGATGAAGAAAAATGCGTCGATTGTGGGTTATGTACGGGAGTTTGTCCCACGGAAGCTTTAACCCTTGATCCCGAAAGTTTTCGTCTCAAGTTTTTGCGTTCCCGTTGTGTGGTTTGTGAACAATGTATCCCCACTTGTCCCGTGGTGGCAATTTCCACAAACTTGTAAAGTAGAAATTATTAAATTAATTTTTTTGCCCATTTAAATAATAGCCATCTCTGGAGATTTTAAGCCTTCATTTGTCTCCAACCCGGCTAATCGTCACAAATATCCCCTTCCCTTTCTGCCTAAAGACCCTTTCTCCGATACCATAGTTAAAAAGAGATTGCTGACTCTGGCCACATCTGTGGGGATTACATACCATTAATCATGGTTTTTTTGCAAAAAATACAAAAAACTTGACATGACTTCTGCCGTTCCTCGCCTTTCCTATCCTGATAGTCCGATTGCTGATCTTCGCGGCCTCTATGACTTTATCCTCAACCCGCAACTGTTAGCCGCAGAAAAGGGAAATCGGTTGATCGTCAGTTTTTGTCAAAAAATTTCCCCCCTTGATCCCCTAGAAATTCTCTCTCGGATTGCCCCTAGCTATCCCACCCATTGTTATTGGGAAAATCCCGAACGGGAAACCGCTCTTCTCGGCTACGGCATCGCCTTTGCTGCCACTTTCCACGGCAAACAACGTTTTTTAAAAGCTCAAAAATTTATTGAAAACTGTCAACAAAGAATTATCAAAATTGATAACTATAGCGAGATTACTCCCCGCATCTTTTGCAGTTTCACTTTTTTCGACTCGGCAACAGCTACTCCCTTTCCCTCAGCTACCCTAACCCTGCCTAAGTTTCAAATTATCAAAAAACAGTCGGAATATTTTTTCCTGACCAATCTCTTAATCACCGGCGAAGAAGAAATAGAAAACTCCCTCGAAGAAACTATTAATAACCTCAAAATTATCCAAAATAACTCGAGCAATTGCCGACAAAATCCCCGTCAGGATCCCTGTAGTTATTATATTCATCCTACCTATAATTTTCAAGCGGCTGTTGCCGATGCCCTCCAATCTATCCATGCTCAAAAATTTAGCAAAATTGTCCTCGCTCACGCTCTTGACGTGATTTCTCCCCGTCCTTTTCATCTGGTAAACTGTCTCGATAATTTGCGTCAGCGTCATCCCGATTGCTACACTTTTTCCCTCGGCAATGGACGGGGAGATCATTTTATTGGCGCTAGTCCCGAACGCTTGTTAACCGTCCATCAGGGGCAATTAATCACCGATGCTTTAGCGGGATCCGCCCCCCGGGGAGAAAATGCGATCGAAGATGCTCTTTTAGCCAATAAACTCCTCGCTAGTGAAAAAGAACAACGGGAACATCGGGCTGTTAGTGACTTTATTAACCAAAAATTGCGACAAATTGGCTTAAATCCGCAAAATTCTCCCTCTAGATTGTTAAAACTCTCCAATATTCAACATCTCTGGACTCCTATTCATGCCAAACTAAAACCCTCCATCCATCCCCTCGAAATTGTTGCCCAACTACACCCCACTCCTGCTGTTGCTGGGGTTCCCACCGAGATCGCTTTAGCACAAATTCGTCATTATGAAACCTTTGATCGCTCTCTTTATGCCGCTCCTTTGGGTTGGATTGATTGTCAAAATAATAGTGAGTTTATTGTTGGTATTCGTTCGGCATTAATTAAAGGCGATCGAGCGCGATTATACGCCGGTGCGGGTATTGTTGCCGGTTCCGATCCGGAAAAAGAACTAGCAGAAATTCAGATGAAATTTCAAGCTCTCTTAAAAGCTTTAACTTAAACTGTAAGTAAGTAGTTATAATTAAATTGAAGATAGATTTTGCCTTTGATCCCCCCTGCCCCCCTTAATAAGGGGGGTGCCGATCCCCCCTGCCCCCCTTGATAAGGGGGGTGCCGATAGGCGGGGGGATCCCCCTTAATAAGGGGGGTATCTGACAGTTTTTAACACCTACCTACTTAGCTTTTTAGCGAACCAATAACTTAAATAAGTTTAATTTACCCTTAAAAGGCGGATATTTTAAAGCGGGATTGAACCAAAGAGGTGTTTTCATAATCGCTTTTTGGTGACTAAAATTCTCAAAGGAAAAACGACCATGGTAGTTACCAATACCGCTATTTCCACGACCACCAAAGGGTAAACTAGGATTAGTAAAATGAAAACTATTGTTGTTAATACAACCTCCCCCAAACTGGACAGATTCTAACCATTTCTTTTCGGTTTTTGCCTTGGTAGTAAACAGATAAAAAGCTAGAGGGTTAGGGTTTTTAGCAATAATTGCTAAAGCTTCCTCAAAAGTGCTAAAGGCAATGATCGGTAAAATTGGTCCGAATATTTCCCCTTGCATAATAGGAGCATCGAGGGAAACATTAGTTAATAAAGTTGGTTGAATATATAAATTTTCTCGATCAGTTTTACCGCCAAAAACAATCTCACCATCTTGGAGAAAGTCAATCAGACGGTCAAATTGTTTTTCGTTAATTATCTTACCATAATCAGCACTTAAGGCTCTTCGTTACCCTTTATGCTAAATCAACATACAAGATGCCAAGATAACATACTTCTAACCCAAAAATTCCGAAAGTTTCTAAAGCCATAGCCTCTCCGTTTTATTAGTTTAAGTTTATTGTTGATTCCCTCGACCAC
>NZ_JAPZSR010000200.1:0-19776 GCF_027531875.1 Microcystis sp. LE19-84.1B
ATCGAGTCGATGGACGCGTACTCGGAACTCGCCTTTTCTTTGATCCGCCTCAAGCCAGGAAAACACCCCGATTTTTCTAGGGGTCTAACGGCTATGCGCCTTATCCAGCAAGCCTTTTAGTCGCCTTGTCACCCCTTGAACTTAGCGACACAAACTAAAATATGCTAGAGTGACATGACAAGCACTTTCGATTGGGATAGTCGAAGAGAAGCTGACAATAAGGCTAAACATGGTGTGGACTTTGAGACTGCTCAATATGCGTTTTTCGATCCACATCGTTTGATTGTCCATGATGTCCAACATAGTGACTCAGAGGAACGTTGGTTTTGTATTGGTAAGGTAAAAGACCGGGTTTTAACGGTGCGTTTTACTTACCGCGATGGAGTGATTCGTATATTTGGCGCAGCTGAATGGCGTAAATGGAGAAAATTCTATGAAGAACATAACCCCTGATCCTGCAAAACCGATTGGTAAGGTGACAATTGTCGAAGACTTTTTACCACCACCAGAGCAGCTAATACCGAATCAAAATACTGTCAGGGTAACGATGGAATTTTCTAAGGAGAGTATTGAGTATTTTAAACGGGAAGCTCAACGTCATAATGCTTCCTATCAATCCCTGATTCGTAATCTTGTAGATGCTTATGTCAGACAACAACAGCAGTGAGTATAATTAGCCCCGATGGGTTACGCTACCGCTAACCCATCCTACAAATGATTGTGCCTCCCTACTTAATTGGGATGATCAACAAAAAAGCGATCGAAGGGACAAAAATTGCTACACTAACTGACGTGACCTCAATTAAAGACGAGATTGATATCCTATGCAACGCCGTAAATTTTTGCTGATTAGTGGCAGTTTAGGCGGTTTTAGCTTGGCAGCTTGCGCTCATCAAATTTTACAGCCTGTTACTTCCAAAAATCCCCCTGAGTCGGCTGTTAAACAATCACAAAAGGCGAAAAAAGTCAAGATAATTGTGATTAGTGACCTTAATAGTCAATACGGTTCCACTACTTACGATCCCGAAATCGATCGAGCTATCCCCTTAATTATCAATCATAAACCCGATCTCGTCCTCTGTGGTGGCGACATGGTGGCAGGACAAAAAAGCAGCTTGACAGAGGCAGCAATTAACGCCATGTGGTCGGCCTTTGATCACCATATCGCCGCGCCCCTGCGAGCTGCTAAAATACCCTTTGCTTTTACCATCGGTAATCATGACGCTTCTGGAGCTTTATCCGCAGGAAAATTTATCTATGCTAAGGAGAGAAAATTAGCCCAAGATTATTGGCAAAACCCCCAACATAATACAAGTTTAAATTTTATCGATAAAACCGGCTTTCCTTTTTATTATACTTTCACTCAAAATGGTATATTCTATCTAGTTTGGGATGCCTCCACTCATTTAATCTCTGGGCAACAACTAAATTGGGCAGCAAAAAACTTGAGTAGTAGCGACGCTAAAAATGCTAGAATGCGGCTAGTAATTGGTCATTTACCCCTCTACGGTATTGCCGTGGGCAGAAATCGACCGGGGGATTATTTAGCCGATGCCGAGCAATTAAGAGCGTTTTTAGAGGGCTATCAGGTGCATACTTATATTAGTGGCCACGCTCACGCTTACTATCCGGGTAAACGGGGGCAATTACAATTATTACACGCAGGAGCTTTAGGCAGTGGACCGCGACGGTTATTGAACAGTGAACAAGCACCTAGAAAAACCCTAACAATTGTCGATATTAATCCCCATCAACAGGAAACAGTTTACACCACCTACGACATGAAAACCCACGAGGCGATCAATATTACCAGTTTACCTCCTTTAATTATGGCTCCCAACGGGCAGGTTTTACGTCGAGATATTCCATCGGTTAACTAGAAAGGAACTCCCATAATGGCCACTGTCATCAGCACCGTTAATATGAAAGGAGGAGTAGGAAAAACTACCCTTACCGTCAACCTTGCCACCTGTTTAGCTAAATTTCAGCAAAAACGAGTCCTTGTCCTCGATTTAGACGCTCAAATCAGTGCGACTCTTAGCTTAATGTCCCCCCACGAATTCGCTCAACTGCGTCGCAAAAAACGCACTTTAAGCTATTTATTAGAAGCAATTATCAAACCCAATCCCTACAATAAATTAACTATTGATGATATTATTGTCCCTTCAGTCTGTGAAATTCAAGGCTTAGATCTACTGCCAGGAGACATCGAACTATATGATGAATATGTCGTCTCAGAAACCCTGCACCATCAAGCAATTTTACAGGAAGATTTAGGCTTTGATCATGCTTGGAATAACTTGGAAAGAGTCTTAATTCAAAAAATTATTGACCCCATTCAAGACCGTTACGATTATATTATCATGGACTGCGCTCCGGGGTATAATCTTTTAACTCGTAGTGGTCTATGTAGCAGTCATTTTTATTTACTACCTGCCCGTCCCGAACCTTTATCAATTGTCGGCATTCAGCTATTAGAAAGAAGAATAGTTAAACTGAAAGCTAGTCATCAAGAAACCGACCCGATTAACCCCGGTTTACTCGGTATAGTTTTTATTCTTTCCGGTGGTGGTTTACTCAGTCGCTACTATAATCAAGTCATGCGCCGGGTACAACAGGATTTTCAAGCCCATCAAATTTTTGCTAATGCGATTCCTATGGATGTTAATGTAGCTAAAGCTGTGGATATGTTCGTGCCTGCGGTGGCAGCCATGCCCTCTTCTAGTGGTTCCAAAGCTTTTATGAAACTCACAGAAGAATTCTTGATGAAAGCCAAAAAATAGGAGATAATTACTATGGTCATTGAGTGGTTACAATTTCAAGTTAACCCCGAAGCGAGGGAAAAATTTATCCAAAAAGATCAAGAAATTTGGACAAAGTTTTTAGCAAAACAACCGGGTTTTTTAGGTAAGGAGCTTTGGATTAATCCCGCCATCGAGGAAGAATTAATTATCGTTGTCCATTGGCAAACGCAAGAACAGTGGAAAGCTATCTCCAAAAATTTACTTGATGAGACCGAAGCCAAATTTTCCCTAGCCATGGGAAAAGATAATTATCAATTACTCAAAGTCAAGGAATTTCAAGTCAGAAAATTCCGAGAAAATTGTCAGAACCATTTAGAATCTATGCAGCCCGGATAAAAAATCAATTCATCTTTTTGTCCCCGGTCAACCTAGCCAAACTTGTCATGAGGGGCTAAAGTGTGCTATAAGCAGTCAGACCCTGCCCTGGTCTTTATTCTTTCCCATTAGGTAAATTACTGATGACTCAACCGAAACGCGCCCTAATTACCGGCATCACCGGTCAAGATGGTTCCTATCTGAGCGAATTATTATTAGAAAAAGGCTATGAAGTCCACGGTATCATCCGTCGTACCTCAACTTTTAACACCGATCGCATCGATCATATCTACATTGACCCCCACCAGCCGGATGCTAAATTTTTTCTTCACTATGGCGACCTCACCGACGGGACGACCCTGCGGCGTATCCTCGAACAAGTGCAACCGGTAGAAGTGTATAATTTAGGGGCCCAATCCCACGTGCGAGTTAGTTTTGATGCCCCAGAATACACCGTTGATGCTGTCGGTGTGGGGGTCTTAAGACTACTAGAAGCAATTCGGGATTACCAAAAAAGAACCGGCATCGAAGTCCGTTTCTATCAAGCAGGTTCCTCGGAAATGTTCGGGAAAGTCATGGAAGTTCCCCAAAAAGAAACCACGCCATTTTATCCCCGCAGTCCCTACGCTTGTGCGAAAGTTTACGGTCACTGGCAAACGGTCAACTATCGGGAATCCTACGACTTATTTGCCTGTAACGGCATTTTATTTAACCATGAATCCCCCCGGCGTGGAGAAACTTTTGTCACGCGCAAAATTACCCGCGCTTTGGCCCGAATTATTGCTGGACAACAGAAAAAACTCTATTTAGGAAATCTCGATTCTAAACGGGATTGGGGTTATGCTAAGGACTATGTGCGGGCGATGTGGTTAATGTTACAACAGGAAGAACCAGATGATTATGTGGTGGCGACCAATGAAACCTATTCTATCCGGGAGTTTCTCGATATTTCTTTCCAATACGTTAATCTAAATTGGCAGGATTATGTGGAGTTTGATCAACGTTATTTGCGTCCAGCGGAAGTAGATTTATTGATAGGAGATTCCACAAAAGCCAGAGAGAAATTAGGTTGGCAGCCGTCGGTGACGTTCGAGGGACTGGTAAAATTAATGGTAGATGCGGATTTAGCGGCTTTGGGGATTAATCTTAATAACGGTGGTGATAGCGAACAGTTATTAAAAGATTTGGCTTATCTTCGCAATCGTTCGATGACAACTGTGGATTAAAGAGGTGAAAATATGCTGAATTTAAGCGAACAGAGAATCGTCGTCACCGGGGGGGCTGGATTTTTAGGTCGGCAAGTAGTTAATCAGTTAATTGCAGCGGGGGCAAATCCCGAAAAAATTACAATTCCTCGGTCCAAAGATTGTGATTTAAGAGTTTGGGAAAACTGTCAACGTTTAGCCGACCAAGAAGATTTAATTATCCATTTGGCAGCCCATGTGGGAGGCATCGGTCTCAATCGGGAAAAACCCGCCGAATTATTCTATGATAATTTGATGATGGGAACCCAATTAATTCACGCTGCCTATCTAGCAGGAGTGCAAAAATTTGTCTGTGTGGGGACAATTTGTGCCTATCCAAAATTTACTTCAGTACCTTTCCATGAAGACGATTTATGGTCAGGATATCCCGAAGAAACCAATGCGCCTTATGGTATCGCTAAAAAGGCTTTATTGGTACAATTAGAGTCCTATCGTTTGCAGTATGGTTTCAACGGAATTTATCTTTTACCGGTGAATTTATACGGGCCAGAGGATAATTTTGATCCGGGTAGTTCCCATGTAATTCCTGCTTTAATTCGCAAGGTTTATGAGGGACAACAACGGGGGGATAAACAACTTCCTGTCTGGGGAGATGGTAGTCCAACCCGGGAGTTTCTCTACTCCACCGATGCAGCGCGAGGCCTTGTCATGGCCAGTCAGTTCTATAATGAATCAGACCCGGTTAATCTTGGTACAAATTATGAGATTTCTATCAAAGATTTAGTGGAATTAATCTGTGATTTAATGGGTTTTGATGGCGAAATTGTTTGGGAAATAGATAAACCGAATGGTCAACCGCGACGCTGTTTAGATACAACCCGCGCTCGGGAAAAATTCGGTTTTGTTGCTCAAATGGAATTTAAAGAAGGTTTGCAAAAAACCATTGAATGGTATCGGCAAAACGCCGCCTAGTCTCGATAGCTGGTGTGTTAGATTAATAACTAACACACCTGATTTTTTTAAGCTTACTGACCGGTAAAATCAGAACGAAGGGTTAATTTTAAATCTTCCTTGGGGTTAATTGACAATAATTCCACCGATTCTCCTCGTAGTAACCAACCGGCTAATACTTCTAATCCTCCTCCTCGTAATAATCCCTCGCTAACCGGTTGGTCAGAAGTAAAAGAAGCGAGGACAGAAGCGGCGGATTTTCCTAATACTGCACCCTGAATAATTTTATCGGGGTTAACTCCCTTAATTAGCCTTTCTAGACGAGTGAAAACTGCCGAAATAGCATCAATAGATTTTTCTTGGGGTTGACGGGTTTTTAAAAAGATTTTTTGGGATAAAAAACGCGAACCTTGACCATCGGGTTTAATTTCTCCGATAATCTGACTACCATCGGGAATAATTGTCTGTCCTTGGGAATTTTTGATATTATCGGTAACGGTCAGTGATAAAGAAAAAGTTTCTTGTTTGGTTAAAAGAATTTTTTCCCCTTGCTCGTATTTTACAGGGATATCTGTGCCAGCAGGAATTAATCGGTCATTCCCCAAAGGAATCGGTTTAATCGGGTTAATTGGGGCGAATTGACGTGCGATCGCAGGAGTCAAGGAAAGGGAGACCACAACGAAAGAAGCACTTAAAAGCATTGTGAATAGGGTCAGAGGATGATGACGACCCTGCTTTTGAAAATTTAGCATCTTACCCTTGAGTTTCCTAGTGGGAGCGAATTAAAGATAAAGACGAAAGCGGAAAAAAGTTTGTTTCCAAGCAAGAAAATGCGGGAAAAAGGAGAATTTTAGCAAAAAATAACTGATATTTCCGACTAACTGCCAGTTAATAGTTTATTTGGTCTATTGAAACGCCAAAACTCTTGATTTGTCCGCAGTTCTTAGTTTGGCACGGTTAATGGGGAACAATAACTATTTATGGGAGAATTATAGGTTCAATCCTATCAAAAAAAAATCACCCGATCGAATTAATTTTAAGTTTTGCGATCGAGATTGCCGTCACTACCAGTCCCCCATCCCTATAAACCAAGAATATTCTCCCTGATCACCCGTGAACCGAATGCTGTTGCTAAAATAATCTTTATAGTCCCCCAGCTACCGAAACGAGCAAAGAGAGAACCGCCACTTTATCAACTAATCAATTATGGATTTACTCGAATACCAAGCCAAGGAAATATTTGCTCAGGTAGGTATCCCCATTTTACCTTCCCAACCAATCCACGAACCGGGGGGACTAAAAAGATTAAACATTCCCTATCCTATCGTGCTGAAGTCCCAGGTACGAGCGGGAGGACGGGGAAAAGCAGGAGGGGTGAAATTTGTCGCTAATACCATCGATGCGATCGCTGCTGCCCATGCTATCTTTCATTTACCGATCGCCGGAGAATATCCAGAGGTAATTCTAGCAGAAGCCCGGTATAATCCGCAACAAGAGATATTTTTAGCCATTTTACTCGATTATCATCTGCAAAGACCGGTTTTACTCGGTGCGAGTCAAGGGGGGATGGATGTGGACAGTTTGCTGGCAACCATGCAAAAAGTGGTCATTGAAGAGAGATTTTCCCCCTATCTCTGTCGGCAATTAGCCGTATCTATGGGTTTAAGAGGGTCTTTGATCGAGTCTATCAGTCAAATTCTCGAAAAAATGTATAGTCTCTTTGTCAGCAAAGATCTCGATATTATCGAGATTAATCCCCTGGGTATCAACGAAACTGGGGAAGTGATGGCCCTAGATGGCAAAATAACTGTTAATGATGCCGCTTTAGCTAGACATCTCGATCTTCTGGCCTTGACCCCACCCCAATTACAATCCCCTTGGTCGATAATTGATCAAACTGGCCAAATAGCCGTGATCAGTAATGGCCAGGGTTTGATGTCCACTGTCTGGGATGCCTTAGACAGCAAGGGAGCAAAACTAGCAGCCTGGCTTATACTGGAGGAAAGACTAGAATTAGAGCAATTAAACGAGCAAATAGAGGCTGGTCTGCAACAATTCCAACTATTGACCGATTTAAAAGTGGTTATCGTTGATATTATCAGTTATCCCGACTTTGTCCAAAAAGCGATCGAGACTATTAGTAATTACTACCGCAGTTATAGCCCATTATCACCCAGCCGGGGCAGCGGCGAACGAACGATCCGGGCCACCCGACAGGAAAGACAAACCTTGCAACCTCGATCTTTTCTCAATCCCACCCTACCACAAATAATTTTTCGCGTCCTAGCTGACAGCAAAGCGATCGATCTCAGTCAGAGTTTAGCTGATGTTAACTTTCATTGGTTAGAGTCTTTAGAAGAGGTGGTCACTGCAGCCATTAAATTAGCCTAGAATCAGTTATCAGTTATCAGTGATCAGATGTGAGTTTTCAGTTCACAAGGGACGAATCTAAAACCTTTGACTCTTGCCTTCAGAAGCTGATTACTGTTCACTGATTACTGTTTACTAATTACTGTTTACTGTTTACTGTTTACTGTTTACTGAAACAACTCCCAACACTTAATATATGAAATGGACAGATAAAGATCAGATAATTATGCAAGGGATCGATCGACCCCTAGGCAAGTATTATGCGGCAAGATTGAAAACCCAGGGAACCTGTTTAGTAGCGGGGGTGGCTAGTGGCTGCAGTGGTGAGATAATCGCAGAGATACCAGTGTTTGATCTAGTGGCCGAGGCCGTTGCTGAAGCAGGGGAAATCCAAACCAGTTTAATTTTAGTCCCACCCAATCAAGTCCTAGATGCGGCCTTAGAAGCGATCGCAGCAGCCATCCCCCAATTAATTATCGTCACCCCTGGAGTTCCCCCCTTGGATCTGGTGGAATTATTAAAGATAGCTAGTACCACCGGGACATTAATTCTCGGACCCGGTAGTCAGGGTGTAATTATTCCCAATTATCTTTGGTTGGGTATTTGTGAACCCAGTTTTTATCAATCGGGGACAATTGGTCTGATCACCCGCGGCGATCGCTTGGGGGATGAAGTGGCGAAAACTTTAACAGCGGCCGGTTATGGTGAATCTATGGCGGTAAATTTGGGGACTGACGGCATTATTGGCTCCAATTTGTCCCAATGGTTGCAGGTTTTCGAGGAAGATGACAATACCGAGGCGATTCTCCTCGTCAGTCAGGTGGGAGGAAAGGCCGAAATCGAGGCAGCCAAATATATTGCCTCGGCGATCGAAAAACCGGTGATTGCCTATCTTGTGGGATTAAATGCAGCGATTGAAACCAATTTCGGCGATACAGAAACAATTATTTCTAACCAACTTTCCTACTCTGTTGCCGCTAAGAATACCAGAAAAGATAGCTTACGTCATTTTCAAGAAGCTGGGGTGACAGTAGTAGAAAAATTAGCCGATTTACCTGCCTCTTTAGGGAAAGTCTTGTCCTGAATTTGACCCCATTGCCTCAATAATACGAAGGTTCTTCTAGGTTCTCTATGAGGAGGGTATAATACTAATACACAATCGAAAATTAGGAGATCAGTTTTAAAACTAACTAGGGTGCATCTCAATTTTGTAGAGATATCTATACGACATTTTGGGCGCACGCGATGCACCCCTAGCATTGGCGCAATAATATTAATAATATTATTGTAGGGGCGAATTGCATTCGCCCTCTTTTCAGCAGACCAGCTATCCCACCCCTCTAGACAACGACCCTAAGGATAACTTCTATGGCGCAACAAAATAACCTAAAAACCGACAATATCCACCAAATCGATCCCTATTGGGGTCCCCCATGGCTCGTAGAGGAACGGGACGCTTGCGGAGTCGGTTTTATTGCCGATGTGCGCGGTTCTGGTAGCCATCAACTGATTGAACAGGCCCTTTTAGCCTTAGGTTGTTTGGAACACCGGGGAGGCTGCAGCGCCGATCAGGATTCCGGTGACGGTTCCGGTATGATGACCGCTATCCCCAGAGATGTCCTCGCTCCTTGGTTCGCCGAAAATGGCTTAAATATGCCAGAATCTGAGCGACTAGGGGTGGGTATGGTCTTTCTTCCCCAAGCGGCCCAAGAACGAGCCGACGCTAAAGCACATATCGAGGAAATTGTCAATAAATATAATATTAAGATTTTAGGTTGGCGTGCTGTTCCCGTCCGTCCCGAAGTCCTCGGAAGACAAGCAAGGGAAAATCAACCCTACGTCGAGCAAATTCTGGTTACTTCCCCCGATTTAGCCGGTTCTCAATTCGATCGCCTACTCTATATTGCCCGTTCTGAAGTCGGTAAGCAACTGGCCGATGATTTCTATTTCTGTTCCTTTTCCTGTCGCACAATTGTCTATAAAGGGATGGTACGGGGCGAAATCCTGCGAGAATTCTATCTAGACCTGCAAAATCCCGCCTATAGCAGTCAATTCGCTATTTATCACCGACGTTTTAGCACCAATACCCAACCGAAATGGCCCCTCGCTCAACCGATGCGCTTATTGGGTCATAACGGCGAAATTAACACCCTTTTGGGCAATATTAACTGGATGTCGGCCCGGGAACCCGCTTTAGAAACCCAAGGTTGGACCCACGAAGAATTACAATCCCTGACCCCCATTGTTAACCCCGCTAACAGCGACTCCTATAACCTCGATAGCGCCCTAGAATTATTGGTGAGAACTGGTCGCAGTCCCCTAGAAGCGGCTATGATCCTAGTGCCGGAGGCCTACAATAATCAGCCGGATTTACAGGATTATCCCGAAATTATCGACTTTTACGAATACTATAGCGGTTTACAGGAACCCTGGGACGGTCCAGCTTTACTGGTATTCAGTGACGGGGGAATCGTCGGCGCTTGTTTGGATCGCAACGGTTTGCGACCGGCCCGTTATAGCATTACTAACAACGGTTATATCGTCGTTTCCTCGGAAGCGGGAACTATTCCCCTCGATGAAACCACCATTATGGAAAAAGGTCGTCTCGGCCCCGGTCAAATGATCGCAGTTGACCTAGAAAAAGGCGAAATTAAGCGTAATTGGCCGATTAAACAGGAAATTGCCCGAGCTAATCCCTACGGTGAATGGGTGCAATCCCAACGCACCTTGATTGACAAAGAAACAGCGATCGATATTCCCGCTCCCAGTCATCTCCTTCCCCTGCAAACCGCTTTCGGTTACACATCCGAAGATGTGGATCTGATTATCGTTCCCATGGCAGAACAGGGAAAAGAACCGACTTTCTGTATGGGTGATGACACTCCCCTAGCAGTCCTCTCCAGTAAACCCCATCTTCTCTACGATTACTTTAAACAACGTTTTGCCCAAGTTACTAACCCTCCCATCGATCCTTTACGGGAAAGTTTAGTCATGTCCTTGACTATGTATCTGGGACGACGGGGTAATATCCTGAAATTGGGGGTTGATGACGCACATTTACTGAAATTAGACTCTCCCCTGCTCAATAATGCGGAATTAGCCAAAGTTAAAACCTCTAGCTACAAAACAGCCGAACTTTCTACCCTTTATGATCTGACCACCGGACCGGGGGGATTAGAATATGCGATCGCTAATTTGTGCGCTGAGGCCGCCAAGAAAGTGGAATCGGGAGCAGAAATTTTAATTCTCAGTGACAGGACTGCTCCTATTGACGAAAAAACTAGCTATATTCCCCCTTTATTAGCTGTTGGTGCCGTCCATCATCACCTGATTCGCTCACACTTGCGTTTAAAAGCTTCGATTGTGATCGATACGGCCCAATGTTGGAGTACCCATCACTTCGCTTGTCTAATTGGTTATGGTGCTTCCGCAGTTTGTCCCTATCTTGCGTTAGCAACGATCGCCCAGTGGTGGATCGAGCCAAAAACCCAGAAATTGATGGAAAACGGCAAATTAGAAGCTATTAGCCTCGAAAAAGCCCTAATTAATTACCGCAAATCCGTAGAAGCAGGATTACTGAAAATCCTCTCGAAAATGGGTATTTCTCTCCTATCTTCCTACCATGGAGCGCAAATTTTCGAGGCGATCGGATTATCGGCAGATTTAGTTAAACTAGCTTTTAACGGTACTACCAGTCGCGTCGGGGGTTTAAGCATTGCGGAAGTGGCCCAAGAAGCGATCGCATTCCATAGTAAAGCTTTCCCCAATCTTACCGCTAAAAAACTAGAAAACTACGGTTTTGTCAACTACCGTCCGGGGGGAGAATACCACATGAATTCCCCAGAAATGGCGAAAGCACTCCATAAAGCAGTGGCCGCTCACTCCAACGGACAGGGATATGACCATTACGAAACCTATCGTCAAATCTTGCAGCAAAGACCCGTTACTGCATTGCGCGATTTATTAGAATTTAACAGCGATCGAGCCTCAATTGCCATCGAAGCAGTAGAATCGATCGAAAGTATCCTGCAACGCTTCTGCACAGGGGGAATGTCCCTCGGTGCCTTGGGCCGGGAAGCACACGAAACCCTAGCGATCGCCATGAATCGCATCGGAGGTAAGTCCAATTCCGGAGAAGGGGGAGAAGATCCGATCCGCTACACCAGCTTAAGCGATGTGGATGAAGAAGGACATTCCGTAACTATGCCCCACCTAAACGGCTTAAAAAACGGTGATACGGCCAATTCTGCCATTAAACAGATAGCTTCGGGACGTTTTGGAGTCACTCCCGAATACTTAATGAGTGGAAAACAGCTAGAGATTAAAATGGCCCAAGGAGCAAAACCGGGAGAAGGAGGTCAATTACCGGGGAAAAAAGTCAGTCCCTATATTGCCATGTTACGGCGATCAAAACCGGGTGTTACCTTGATTTCTCCCCCTCCTCACCACGATATCTACTCGATCGAAGATTTAGCGCAATTAATCTACGATTTACACCAAATTAACCCCCGGGCCAAAGTTTCCGTCAAATTAGTGGCCGAGATCGGTATCGGCACAATTGCGGCCGGAGTTGCCAAAGCTAACGCTGATATTATCCAGATTTCTGGCCACGATGGTGGTACAGGTGCATCACCCCTAAGTTCGATTAAACACGCAGGTAGTCCCTGGGAATTGGGAGTAACGGAAGTGCATCGGATGTTAATGGAAAATCAACTGCGTCATCGGGTGATTTTGCGTGCAGATGGGGGACTAAAAACCGGTTGGGATATCCTCATGGCTGCTCTCATGGGTGCGGAGGAATTCGGTTTTGGTTCCATTTCCATGATTGCCGAGGGGTGCATCATGGCCCGCGTCTGTCACACGAATAATTGTCCTGTGGGAGTCGCTACCCAACAGGAACGTCTGCGCGCTCGTTTTCCCGGAATTCCCGCTCATGTGGTCAATTTCTTCACTTTGGTGGCTGAGGAAACGCGGCAATTATTGGCGAAATTAGGCTATCACAGTTTAAATGAGGTGATTGGCCGGTCGGATCTGTTAAAAGTGCGCTCCGATGCTCGTTTAACTAAGACAGAATCCCTCAATCTCGATTGTTTGTTGAATTTACCCGATGGCCGCAGTAACCGCTCTTGGTTGCAGCACGAGGAAGTACATAGTAACGGTGCTGTTCTCGATGACGAGATTCTAGCAGATAGCGAGATTAAACAGGCGATCGAGCAACAGGGAACCGTCAGCAAAACCTACAGGATTGTCAATACCGATCGCTCCGTGGGGGCGAGAATTGCGGGGGTAATTGCCCAAAAATACGGTAATGACGGCTTTGAAGGCGAAATTAAGCTCAATTTCCAGGGTGCGGCGGGTCAAAGTTTCGGAGCATTTAATTTACCCGGTGTCAATCTCCATTTAGAGGGAGAAGCTAACGATTATGTGGGTAAAGGCATCTACGGCGGCGAAATTGTCATCTTACCGCCCCAAAACGCCAATTATCAGCCCGAAGATAACGCTATTATCGGTAATACCTGTCTCTACGGGGCTACCGGTGGGGTATTATACGCGAATGGTCGCGCTGGTGAACGTTTTGCTGTCCGCAATTCCACTGCGAAAGCAGTTATCGAAGGGGCCGGGGATCACCTGTGTGAATATATGACCGGGGGGGTAATTGTCGTGCTTGGTTCCGTCGGTCGCAACGTCGGCGCCGGGATGACGGGAGGATTAGCTTATATTCTTGATCCGTCCCTACCGGAGAAACTTAACCCCGAAATTGTCAAGATTCAACGGGTTGGCACGGCTGCCGGTGCGGAACAGTTAAAATCTTTAATTGAGGCCCATGTAGAACGCACTAATAGCCCCAAAGGTAAGTTAATTTTAGCTAATTGGGATAGCTATCTCGGTCAATTCTGGCAAGTGGTCCCTCCCTCGGAAGCGGATAGTCCCGAAGCGCAAATTAGCGCGGAGAAAACCTTAACTTCGGTGTAATTTCTTTGGGGTGCGTTACTCTTGGTTAACGCACCCATTGATTAATTTTTTGACTGCGGAGTTGATTAATGGCCATCCCCACCACCTATACTAGCTATACCCAAGCACAAGAACATTTTATTCAGGTTTTAGAACAAGTAGAACTGGGAAACTCGATCGTTATTGTCCAACGTCAGGGTCATCATGATGTGGCCTTGATTGCTGCTTGCTGACGAATTATCCGCTTTATTAGAAGAAGTTTATCTTTTGCGCTCTCCAGCTAATGCTCAACGACTTTTTCAGGCCTTAAATTGGTCAAAAGAAAGATTATCTCAGACAGCTGCTACCACTTCTCTAGAAGAATTACGTCAAGAATTGGAGACCGAGATTGAGCAAGAAAAAGCCACAGAAGTCTGAAACCGAAATTGTGCGAGTTTGTCCTGAATTATCCCTAATCCAGTATCTCCAAATTGATTATATCAGGGCATATTAACCTTAATTATCTAGACTACAGTTTTTATCGCTGCATAAGTCGGAACATTTGCTAAAATTAGGATGTATTTACTTTGGCTATCTTTGGTGTCATAATTTTGCAATGACAAACGAAAAACTCAGATTTATCGATCTTTTTGCTGGTATTGGAGGATTTAGATTAGCTTTTGAGAGCGTTGGTTATGACTGTGTATATTCTTGTGAAATAGACGAGAACTGTCGAAAAGTATATTTCAATAATTTTCAAGAAATTCCCGATCAAGATATTAGAAAAATTGCTATCCATGACCTGCCTGATTTTGAAGTGTTGACAGCAGGATTTCCCTGTCAACCCTTTAGCATTTCTGGAAAACGAGCCGGGTTTAGAGATACAAGGGGAACTCTATTTTTTCACATCTGCGAAATAGTCGAATTAAAAAAGCCGAAAATAATTCTTCTGGAAAATGTTAAACACCTAATTCACCTTGACAAAGGCAAAAACTTAGATATTATTTTGCGTTCTTTGGAAGAACTGGGTTATTTAGTTGATTATAAGCTCTTAAATGCCAAGGATTTTGGTGTGCCGCAAAATCGAGAAAGAATTATTATTATTGCTACCCAAAATAAAAAATTTAATTTCAACTCATTAAAATATACTTCACCAATACCTAAGTTACGGGATTTTCTGTCTCCTCAAGGCAATTTTGAATACTTAGATAAAAAAGAATATACTCTCATTGATAATCCTACCTTACAACCATCAGGATTAATTTTTGTCGGGTATCGCAATAAAACTATCTGGAAAAAAGGTATCAGACCAAATACAGAACATTTATCCCGGGTTCATCATCAACCTAACCGAATTTATTCGATCGATGGAGTACATCCTACTATACCATCTCAGGAAACATCTGGACGTTTTTTTATTTATATACCCGAACAAGATCAGGTGCGTAAATTAACTATCCAAGAATGCTATCGACTGATGAAGTTTCCCGATAGTTTTCAAATTCATCCTAACTTAGCTGAGTCTTATAAACAGGTGGGTAATTCGGTTTGTATTCCCATGATTCAAGAGTTAGCTATTGCCATTAAGAAACATATTTTTGAAACCAATTCTAGAGTATCCTTACCTTAAAAGCCCTAGGCAGTCACACAGCTTCTGATCTAACTTCTGGTAGTGCAGGAGATATTGAGATTTTTGATAAAAATAAACAATTAGTAGAAGTTATTGAAATTAAGCATGGTAAGTACATTGATTTACAAATTCTCCGAATTGCCAAAGATAAAATTATTAAATTTAATCCGAGAAGATATTATATCCTATCATCTTTTGATGTTAAACCCACAGAAGTGGAATTAATCATGTCTGAGATTCAAACTATCAAAAACAACCATGGTTGTCAAATAATCACCAATGGTATTAAGTACCTAGGCAAAATTAATTACACATATCTAACCCCGCTCTTGCCTCTTGCCTCTTGCCTCTTGCCTATCTTCACTAGGAAATTAATTTTGCACGACTACTTATACCGACAATTAAATATTATCTGAGACTGATATCATCTCCAGAAGAATTTGTCAATAGCTATTCCCATCTAATTGAAATAGATTCGGAATTACAAACTATTCATAAATTAAAATGGAACGAAATTTTATCTAATCTTATTTCTCCAATTGAACAAATCTAAACTAGCGAGCTATACTATGGTCAAAATATACCATCTCTGGTGACAGCTTTTCTCAAGATGAAGTGTAACCTAATTTGGTATCGACGACCGACACCCCACAATCCGTCCCCACAAAAAACTTTTTCGTCCAACCCTATTTACTTTGGCTATCTTTGATGTCATAATTTTGCAATGACAAACGAAAAACTCAGATTTATCGATCTTTTTGCTGGTATTGGAGGATTTAGAATAGCTTTCGAGAGCGTTGGTTATGACTGTGTATATTCTTGTGAAATAGACGAGAACTGTCGAAAAGTATATTTAAATAATTTTCAAGAAATTCCCGATCAAGATATTAGAACAATTGCTATCCATGACCTGCCTGATTTTGAAGTGTTGACAGCAGGATTTCCCCGTCAACCCTTTAGCATTTCTGGAAAAAGAGCCGGATTTAGAGACACAAGGGGAACTCTATTTTTTCCCATCTGTGAAATAGTCGAATTAAAGCAAGACAATCAATCAATCAATATTTAGCATCTTCTTAACCTGATCTAGAGAATAAGTTTGACTATCTTTTTCTTCTTCTTTTGCTTGTATTAAATCTTCCAAATCCTCTAAGTCTTCTAAGATTTCTTTAATTTTTATAAACTCCTCATAAGTTAAAACAGCAAATTCTTTTTTGCCATTTTTGATTAAGAATTCAGGATGTAATTCAATCATTGTTTTCTCCTTAATTTAATTGTAGATATTTTGTCGATGTTTAATGTTGAGATGAGGCAAGACCCCCCAGGGGGGAGAGATTTAGCTAATCCAACCATAAGCGGTTAAGATGCGTCTTAGCTTAGTGTGATCGGGTAATAGGACAAAATTAACTTCTTGGTTAACACAGACACCCATGCACTCATACAAGAGCCGAAGAGCCAACTATAGATGATTTCCTGACCCAAGATCACATTTTATTCTTTTTTCCACTTCCATCTAAAAATTAAGAAAAAAGCCAAACACTCGGTTATACCATAAAAAACTATGCAAGAAGTCCACTATCTAAATTACTCGTTAAGACTGCAAGAGAGAAGGGAGCAGGGAGAGGAAGCTCGAACATTTGTACTAAAGCTTCCAATACACATAATTTCTAAGTGCGAGTAGAGAGTCACTAATTCTACCCGTGTCCCCAAAGGCATGGTATTCCGTCAACCCCGTTAAGCTTTTTTCACAAAAATAACGTCTTTTTCGACCTTGACTTGATAGGTGGTTAGATTGCGTTTTGGGGGTTTATTCGTGACCACCCCAGTGGCGGTAAATTTTCCCGGATGGCAGGGACAAGCTAAAATCTGTGCGCCAGTATTCCATTTCACCGTACAGCCTTCATGGGTACAAGTCGGGTTTACTGCACTGATCTTTTTCGTATTTTTCTCCCAGATTAGGAGCAAGGAGCCGACTGGGGATTTTTTATCCAGAAAACTGCCTTTGACTTCCAATTCTTTGAGGGTAATGCCCGTCACTTTCACAAAGCCATCCGCCGCTTGGGCCGGGGTCATCTCTTGGTCGGTAGCCGTCCCTAGTATTTCTGGGGCGCAGGCCATGGCTCCGCCAACACCAACGAGGGCAACAAATTCACGACGATTCATGGGATTAGGTTTTTTCCAACAGTAACGTTAACTTTCACTGTACCGTAGAAGCTCTTTCCATTCAATTAACTTCTAAGTGCGAGTAGAGAGGGCCAGTAAGCAAACGCCTGACATTGATTATTATTCATTCTTAATTCTCCTGACGACCGACTCCTGACTCCTAACCCTAACAACAATTTTTAGTTTTCACAAGACTCCTAATGAATCCCCTCGTCAATTATTTTCGCAACCTGCAAGAAATCCACTCCTCCCAAGCAGCAGTAAAAGAAACCTCCTACTACGGCACTCTCGAAACTCTCCTTAACGAAATCGGTAAAACCCTAAAACCGCAAGTTGGGTTTCATGCTTCAACCCAACCTACGTTCTAGGAAGTCACTTTTATGGTTTATTCTCCGCTTGGGTATTATGGCACAAGGAAAACCTCAATCGCGAGGATAAGTTCGATTGGAAATCCGCAGCCCACCATCTCCAGGTTCCCATGTTAGCGATCCTATTTGAGCGGATCGCCGCACCGAGTAAGTTAAAATCTTTGGGATTAGTAGAAGTTTTGAACTGGACTGGTGCAGCTTTAAATCGAGTGCGACGAGAGGAATTTTTTCGTCAATTCGATGAGGGACAAGCGGTACAGTATTTCTATGAACCATTTTTGCAAGCTTTTGATCCTGATTTACGCAAAGAATTGGGAGTTTGGTACACTCCTCCGTCCTCCGTCCTCCGTGGTAGTTAAAGGTTTTCAAACCTTTATATGTATCTTTAACGCCTTTTTCCGCCGTATCTTTAGCCGCAGCAACCCCACCACCAGTCAACGCGGTGACAATCAGAGAAATTGGTTCTATTGTTTGATACTCCCAATAAAATATTGCTGACTAAATCTTAGATCAAAACAATTTTTAATAGTAAGCTAAGACGCATTTTAACCGCCTATCCTTAGATTAGCTGAATCTCCCCCGCCCCCCAACCCCCCCCGACATCGGGGGGCAAGGTAGGATGTTGTCTCTTGCCTTATCTCAACAAGCAATTTAAATTCGCGGGCAGCGGATCATTAACTCCCAATCCAACTTTAAAAACCCGCTCCCTGATCTCCACTTCCCGCCCTCCTATACCTTGATTCTTCCACCACAGCGGCCGACCCCGCTTAATTGTAAAGATTTGTTTAGCTTGACCAGAGGTTGATAGTGCATAGGCTAAGATGAATTTCAAATGGATTCAAAATGAATTTCAAGCGAATTTCAAATGGATTCAAGATGAGCCAATCTGGTGAACTGTCGTATTTTAATCATGGAGTTGCCATTTTGTGAGTAAGAAATGGTTCGCGGATAACAGTTTGTCGATCGGGCGGACTCCTCTAGTGCGCCTTAATCGAATCGTTGGCAACAATCACGCCACGGTTCTGGCCAAGATTGAAGGTCGTAATCCAGCCTATTCGGTCAAATGTCGTATTGGTGCGGCCATGATCTGGGATGCGGAACAACGGGGACTATTGGGGCCGGGCAAAGAACTGGTGGAACCCACCAGTGGCAATACAGGCATTGCCCTAGCCTTTGTAGCCGCCGCTAAGGGGATTCCCCTGACCCTGACCATGCCTGAAACCATGAGCTTGGAGCGGCGCAAACTGTTGCTTGCCTATGGAGCCAATCTGGTGTTAACAGAAGGGACTAAAGGCATGACCGGAGCGGTGGCAAAGGCAGAAGAAATTGCCGCATCTAATCCCACTCGCTATGTGTTGTTGCAACAGTTCCGCAATGCGGCCAATCCCCGCATCCATGAGGAAACCACCGGCCCCGAAATTTGGCAGGACACAGATGGGGCGATCGATATTCTCGTGTCGGGTGTGGGAACGGGCGGAACCATTACGGGAGTTTCGCGCTATATCAAAAAAACCCAAGGAAAACCGATTTTATCGGTAGCGGTGGAGCCAGAAGCCAGCCCCGTACTATCCCAAGCTAGGGCAGGTCAGCCCCTAAAGTCCGGCCCCCACAAAATTCAGGGCATTGGGGCGGGGTTTATTCCCGAAGTTCTGGATTTATCCCTTGTGGATGGGATTGAAACCGTTTCCAACGAAGAGGCCATTCTTTATGCCCAACGGTTGGCCAAAGAAGAAGGGATTATCTCCGGCATTTCCTGCGGTGCCGCCGCCGCCGTCGCCGCTCGCTTGGCACAACAACCCGAACACCAAGGCAAAACCATTGTCGTGATTTTGCCAGATTCCGGAGAACGGTATTTGAGTTCCATCCTGTTCCAAGGGGTATTTAATGAGCAAGGGTTAGTGGCTTGACATCCTCGCCGCCCTAAAAGTGCGGCGATTCCTAAACCTCACGATTTAAGTTTCTGCTTCCACCACCGTCGCATACCACAGTTAAAAAACCATGTACTGTCTTACACAGAGTCCACAGACTTTCGCCCCATTTCA
>NZ_JAPZSR010000012.1:0-3065 GCF_027531875.1 Microcystis sp. LE19-84.1B
TCAATCCTTATCTGGCAAGAGATTTAATTGATTAGTTCGCTCCAGATCGCAAACAATTGACAAAAATTGCGGCAATGTCTGTCTCTATAAAGGTTTCATTCCTTATAACCCCGTCCATTGCATAAGACAAACCGAAGAACCTTATGGATAAAGTCGGCAAAAAAGCTCAAGCTAAAGGTTTGACAGAAGATAAACTAACAGAACTATTAGTAGATGAATCCTAATCGAGTTGTTATAGATACCAATGTTTTTATTAGTGCTTTACTCAATCCCCTAGGAACACCCAAAAAAGTAATCAATATAGCAGTCAGTCAATTTACCATTCTCCAGAGCGAGGCAACCTATCAAGAATTGGCAACGAGAATAAGTAAAAATAAATTTGACAAATATTTAGAAAAAGATGATAGGCTAGATTTCTTGTCGTCTCTTAAATTAGTTATTTTCTGGTGTCCCTGAGAATTTTTTGAGGGAGGAATGCAAAAAAATAAACCCCTTTGACTGAATGAAGGGGAATTTATGGTATTTTTAGAAGCAATTTAGCCTACTTTTGTGGTTTCTTTTTCGGTGGATTGACAGGGTTTTAGTTGGCGCTTGAGGGTTGAAGCTGCGTTGGATCCGAAAGTGATGATACTCAAACTGTTATTTTTTGTACTGTAGATTTTGTGGTTATTTCCTTAGGATGTCTAAACAATTGACCTTCATTTTGGTAGAAAACTTCATAATCTGGTGCCAGTTCAAGACGTAACTGTTTCCACAAACTAATTCCTTCTTGTTTAAAATCCGTTTCAGCTTGCTGATTAGGAAAATCTGATAAAGGTGGATAGTCTTGATTCAAAGTCTTATCGTAAGTATCCTGCCATGGGTTTAAACGTTGAATAGTTGCTTGACTTAATGGTAATTCTTCAGGAGCAATGTTATCAATTTCATCTACTCCCCAAAGTGGGTAACTTCCATAATCTGCCCAAAGTTTGATTCTGATTGCCATAACTATCATTCCTGAATAAGTTTATTAATTAATCGAGCCGTAGGTTGGGTTGAGCTATCATTATTGCTCCGGTATTACCCATCGGCTCAAAAGGCGAAACCCAACAAAAATTGTGAAAATATTCCAGGAAGTTGTTGGGTAACAGGCGTCTGAATAAGTTTATTAATTAATCGAGCCGTAGGTTGGGTTGAGCTATCATTATTGCTCCGGTATTACCCATCGGCTCAAAAGGCGAAACCCAACAAAAATTGTGAAAATATTCCAGGAAGTTGTTGGGTTTCCTTGCGTCAACCCAACCTACGAGTCTCAATGCTGCTGCCACAGGAAAAATCTTCAGGTAGAACCTGAGAACGAGGTAATATTATATTACCTCCATTCAACTGAGAAACCAGAACCTACTAATCGCAGATAAACGATTCTTCCGGGCAAATTTCCTTTAAAGAGAATTTTTCCGTTAATGGGGACTCTAGAAGGCATATCTCTCATATATGCTTGATCACCTGGACCTATTGCTCCAATAATGCACCGCGATCCATACAATTGCTTGCCAGTAGAATCAATGATGATAGAGTCTTTGGGATAAAAAGTAAAATCTCTGACTTCCCCTAAGTTTGCAACCATAAAAGTACAAACTACAGAATTATTGTCTTTATTACAATTCTGAATCTCGAAAGCAAAACCATTGCTTACACGTCTCGAATTACGGGCTTGAGCAATATCATCGTGATTCTGATAGAAGTTAGAAGATAAAGCTATAGTTAAGGCTAAAATTGGTAGCCATCTGAAAAATCCTTTTTTCATCACCATTCGCTACTCAGTGCATAAGTGTTCGCCCCCTCGTAGCCAGGTCAAGCAACAACCCAACCCAAGACACAAGGCAGATAGTAGAACAATACACATTCCCCCCCCCACAACTGTATCAAAAGTTACAATTTAATAAATCTTTATATTCTCCTCCCTTCAGATTTTGGGGTTTTTGGGGAGTTCAAGAGCTTGGACTTGTACAATAAGGTTGTACAAGTCTCCCCTAAAAATTATGTTAAGCAAAGAAACCACCTACTCTCAGGCGAGAATGAATTTAGCCGGTATCTTAGATCAGGTGTGTGACGAATCTCAAATTATCGTCATTAAGCGTCGCAATCAGAAAAATGTGGCCTTAATTGCTGAAGATGAGCTTTCCAGTTTATTAGAGTGTGTTTATTTACTGCGATCGCCAGAAAATGCCCAACGCTTATTTCGCTCTTTAGCATGGACCCAGACAGAAGATGCAACTCCTCAAACATTAGCTGAATTGAAAGGGGAGTTAGGAATTGAGTCCTAAAAGAGAAAATAAGCCAGATAAACCTAAAAATAATCCTATTCATGGTTATTTGCCCGTTTTTAGTCCTGATTTCAAAGCAGATTTAGCTTGGTGGTATCGGAACGAACCGAAAAAAGGCGATAAAATTTTAGACTTAGTGGCAGATATTTTGGATGGCGATCCGTTTACAGGATTGGGTAAACCCGAACCTCTTAAGTATATTGCTGCCGACACTTGGTCACGACGGATCGACTTAGAGCATCGTTTGGTTTATAAAGTTACAGGAAATAAGGTTTATTTTTTACAAGCTCGCTATCATTATCAATCAGGCTAAACTCAGACAAACCCATCAAGAACTGTTACAGGAGAAAGGGGACAAGGAACGTAGTACGTTCCCCCTCGTAGCTTGGGTTAAGGGATAGCCCAACCCAAGACAGAAGGAGGACAGTGAAACAATACACACTTTCTACTCTAAGACTGTAGCCTAAGCTACAATTTAATAAATATTTACATTCCTCTCCCTAACGAGCGACTCAGATTTCGGGGTTTTTGGGGAGTTCAAGAGATTGAAATTGTACAATAAGGTTGTACAAGTATCCCCTAAAAATCATGTTAAGCAAAGAAACCACTTACTCTCAAATACCTGGACTTCCCCCATACATAAATACTAAAAAATTAACAAAACCCTTACTGCAGGTCGCTTCTAAGAAAAAATTGAAAAGAGGCTACTGGGTACATTTTTTACTTGAAAATGGCTGTACCGTTGACTGTATCTGGAGT